>JBBSPT010000186.1:0-5990 GCA_038258515.1 Chitinophagales bacterium
CTGGGCGTGGCCGTTACAATATGTAAGAATATGAGTTCCCACTTCATGTTGTATCAAGGCCTCTACCCGGCGCTCACTGATCAAAAGGTCTTTGCCTATCGACAATTCAGCAGCAGACACAATCAAACCGCTTACATCGTCCTTCACTTTAACGCTCAGCATTAGCCGCGGAAAGTATTCCCTGTATTTTTCCAATTCGGCGTTAGCTGAGCGGGCAAAATCTACAGCATTTACAGTAGTGTATTCTAATTGCTCATTCGGTAATTGATCGTTCAAAATTGAAAGAGCAGCGTCTTTCACCTCGGCGGGAATATTGCCATAAACACTCTCGCTTGTATTCATAAATTTTTTTGTTCCTCTCTCCTCCAGCATGATCAACTGCTTTTCCAGCTCCATTCTTTTATCGCGTAAAAGGAACGCCAGCGTGGGATGTTCGATATTTTCGATGGGGATATTAAAAAGTTTCCTTTTTTCAATTTCAGGATCGAGAGAAATTAACCTGTATGTGAAATGAGGAGGTTTTAAAAATTTATCTTTTTGAAACTTTTCCCAGGCAACATTGGTATTGACAGGCGTTATTCGTAAAATAAAATTCATCTTTTCGCTGATCTCACAGATTCTTTTATCCGCAGAGCGCACAAGATTATCCAGCCTCGTTTTTCCGAGCATCAGGTAATGCTCAAACTTATTATCAGACTGTACCCGTACAAATTCAAACGCTGCCAGTTTAATTACTTCAGAAAATTTTCTTTTAATTTTCCGGAAGAAAAGCGGATAATAAGTGTTACTCTCAACATCCGTGAATAAAGCGTGCAAGGCGATCCCGATCAATAATGTTCCCGTTTTCTTTAACTCATCCAATTCAATAAGCGGCGGTAACATTTCAGGATGTCTTCGCTTGGTATCTTCTGCAATTACTTTTATCCGCGGTAAAATTGTTTTAAATTCACTAAACCCTTTTATAAAGGAGTCTATAGTGGCCGAAACTTTTCCTTTGGGATATAATAACCTGACAGTTGTTCCGTCTATCGCTATCTCATCGTTCCATATTTCCACTATCATAAAAGATTTAAAATCTTCTATGGCGATTTCGATAATTGTTTTCAGTAAAGCGCTCGCTTCCAAACCAGCATTTAGAATCAAATAGGCGCCCTGTGTTTTTATCAACGATGCCAGGTAAGGATCAGGCTTTTCATTGAACCTGTAAACGCATAAGTATGGAAGCTTTTGGTCAATGACCAGCTTGCTTTTTAATGGAAGATTTCGCCGGATACTTTTGCCTCTTTTAAATGTATCGCTTATCTGTTGTACCAGTTTAGTATCCAGCATAAAGGTTTCAGTCGTTTATTTTTTGCAGCGCATCCAGTACCGGTTTTTTAGATTGTTTTACCAATTCGCTGATCAGCTTAATATCTTTTTCAAAAGGCATCCCGGTCCATTCATCCATAAAAAACTTTTTGAATTCGATACTTACAGGGCATATCTTATCGCCATACTTGCCGTACAGCCACTGACCAAAATAACCGCCCTTAAATTTAATATTTTCCCGTACATCAAGATGCCGTCCGTCATAATCGAATGCTTTAAAGTTAGCAATCATTGCATCAACCAGGGGATGCCACTTACGGTGATCCATATTCTTTGTGCCGATATTTATTTCAGGATTCTCTTCGGGCCTTGCCGGCATGTCTTCTGCTTCGCGCCGGTGGTTATAAGAATGAATATCGTAAACCACGATCTTTCTATGTTCCTGAAAAAGCGAGTCAAAGTATTCTTCCGCCTTCTTGTAAAAATTATTATAAACAATCATCGATTGTTTGATGATCTCTTCCTGCAGGTCATCTTTCCAGACTCTAAGACCCCACGCGTCTTCCGGCTTTACATACACCGCTTTATCTGCCGGCCTGTTTACATCCACTTCAAAGCGGGAATGATGTACGATAATTTTGTTATCAGAAATAGCTAACCATTGCGCAGTGAACGGGTCTTCTTCTCTCAACCTTTGCTTGTCATCGAGATGAAAAAGTTCGCGGAGTTCCTCTCTGGTATCGTGCCCGTCATGTATTGCGGTTGCTACAATGGGCGATGTTCCTTTGATGAATGTATAACGATCTTGCATGTTCTGATGATTCTGAGTATGATAACTAATATTATACCAGTATCCAGCCAGGCTACCCTTGCGTTTCTGAGTTTGTAAAAATAACAATGGCTCGTCAGGGACGAACCATTGCTTTGATTTTAAAATCTTATGTGTTTTTTCAAAAAAGAATTGGATCCATTATTTAATAAGCCTTCAATTATTTTGTAAGTGGAATTCCCACCGAGATGCTCAGCGTACGATATTTATTCTTATCGTTAGCGCTGTTGTTAGTCTGTGTAGATCTGATTTTTGCGAAGCCCATACCATAATTTGCCTTCAACATAAGTCTGCCAAAATTAACCCCACCGCCTACGTTTAATCCATAGTCAAATCTCTTGATCTTATCGTACGCAGCTTCTTCCTGCTGGCTGGTCGTCGGATCATCATTGTTGAATTTAATCTTTTCTGTGCTGGTGGAACTGACTCCCAAAATTTTCGATTCAATTTTACTTTTGCCCGCTATTCCCACTGCGGCATACGGACCTGCATGTAGGAAGATGCCTGCATTATCCTGGAACGGAATCTTCACTACGAAATTTAATGGAAGCTGCAGGTAGATCGGGTTAAATTTCGCTTTCACATAATTGTCATCTCTTGAACTGGTGAAGTAAGTATCAGTTTTGCTGCCCTGGCCACTTAGTATCAGCCCTGATTCGAAATCAACTATAGGAGACAATCCAAACCTGCCCAGCAGGCCGGCGTTAAAAGTGGTTAACATATTATTCTCTTCAACATTTCCGGACTTCGAATTCGAAATATTTGCAAAGTTTACGCCACCCTGCACATATACCTGGGAATTTGCTATTGTAAAAAATCCTGCGCACAGCGCAAGAGCAAGTAAGTGTTTCATCATTTTATTTTTTTAGTTTTCAAAAAAGGTTAACATCACCTAACATGTTTCCAAAAACTCTGCCAATGCGCTGAACGGTTGTTAAATCATTCTTGTGGCAACTATCATATTGAGCGAAATCGAAAACACGTGGTTCTCGCCGAAATCAACCGGCCTGTCAATTCTTCGATCCGCGTTGTTTTACAATGCTTTTATGAACAGTATCAATAGCAGGCTCCGGATGAATTGAATGGCATATTCACGTTTACATTTTTTTCCGATATGAATCATTCAGATGTCACTATCTAATGCAGTGGCGGTTATCAGGCTACCGGGATCAATTCCTTCATCCTACGTTGCGAATTATGAATCAATGAAAACCCCTGGGCGGGGCTTGCATTAAAAGATTATTTTCCATGAATGAAGGCTCCCTGGCTTTTCGCCTTTCTTAGCACTTTCAGTTAAATGACCAGAATGCCCTTCATGTTTTTAATGAAAAATTTCTGCGAGACATACTATCTGTTTTATACATTGAAGAATGTCCTTTGTGTAATGCTTCTCGATTTGTGGCAACTTTGCCACAAAGCCGTGAATACAGGCTCCGGGGATATAAAACAAAAATCCGGACAGAACGTCCGGAATTGCTTTCGACATTTTGTGGGATGTCATTTTTTCTTCAGTTGAATCGGCCGCAAAAAAAGCAGCTCTCTTCTTTTTCCTGTAATGTCAATCCTTATTTTTAAAGAAAAGATAAAGAAGCGTTTCGCCTGCCATGAACCATGGCCGGGGCATTCATTTTTTCCGGGTAAAAATCTACCGGAGCGAAAGCTGTTCTGTTGTGTTTTCTACAAAGTCAATCCTCCGCTCTTCTTCCAAAACTAAGTGAATGTGCAATTCTAAATGATAGTACGTTTGATGAGGGATTTCCAAAGCTGCGCTCATAACGAAGTCCGAAATTAAACGGAATATTTCCCAGGTCAACGAGATAGCCGAAACCAATTCCTGCCGCTGCCCCGGAATAATCTCCATAGTCTGAAACGGAAAATGTATAGCCGGCATTCGGTTCAACATAGAAGCCGCTTCCCGTTTGATCTAACGTATAGCGATAACCCACCAACACAGGCAGCAAATTCAATTCACTTGTATTCTTGTCTTTAAAATGTTGAATACCGCCTTCGAAGGTCAGGTAGTTAGCGTCAGAGACGGGTATGCTGAAATTCAAAAATCCTCCAAACCCAAAAGCGTTAAAATCTTTAGCCGAAACATGAGCCACCTCGATCTGTGCGTTGCAGAATCCGGCAGAAAGTAATAAAAAATATAAAACAATAGACTGTCTTTTAAGCATCATAGTTTGCGATTTAGTTTATACAACGGGAATCTTATAAATAAATTTTAAATCCCTGCGATAAAGATTAAAAAAAGCCGCCTCCCACGGAAGCAGCTTTTTATTTTTATCGCGTCTCATGCACTTTACTGCACATACGGACTCAGCAGGGTCTCGCCCCACACCATCTGGCCTTTGCGGCCAACGGCGGCCACTTTAAACCAGTACCTCTTTCCTGACTGGAGGCCCGGCACCACGCAACGGCTTCTACTGCACATCATCGGAACCCACACACTGGTTTCCGTTGGCGGATCCTGGGTGTAAGTGAAGTTAAACGATGTGGCGCCCTTCATGCTGTTTACCTTCAACACAAGTTCACCGGGATTTAAACCGTTGGTGATCCTGAGGTTAGCGGGTAAGCCGATGACTACGCTCTGAGGCTTCTTTTTTAACGGCAGGCGAGAGCTTATCAGCTTGTCTACATCACCGTTAGCGGTGTTCTCCACCGAGTTGCTAAGCTGTACACACAGATCGATCAGCTCTGACCGGCGCAGATTTTTTACAGCAATGGAATAAGCATCGCGGGTTGCTGCCCGGGAAAGCTGCAGCGAGTAGGCGTTGACTGCTGCACTAAAGGTTGGCATGTCCGGTGTTGGGTCAGGGAAATTTGGATTTCCTGTCATACCCGTGACGATGCTCTGCGTTTCCACCAACAGGTGGGAGTCACTCCGACCATTGTAAGGCCTCGTAACTGAGCCTGAATACAATTCTGTTGTTTTCATAAAAAATTGAGTTTTGGTTTTAATTTCCCGTAATGCACACTGGCATCCGGGCTTGTCTTGCCGCCCGATATTGAACGACGGAACAAACCAACAAAAGATTTTTAATGTTTGCAATAGCGCGCCGGGCGGTGCCTTTACTTGATTTTGTGGCAAAAAAAATTATCTTCCCGCGAACTGTTTCATGCCGCTTTTACAGCGAAGGGAAATGACAATTTGCTGAAATCGAAAAAGAGAAGAAAATGAAAAAAACAAAAAAAGAGTATAACTACGCAGTATACATGTAAAAAACTACCTTTCAGGCATGCTTACTTTTACTCTTTTTCGCGAAAATGGACGGAAAAGTATTGAATAAGTTGCCACACTTGTTGAAGAAGTCTGCCCACTTGTTGAAGAAGTCTGCACACTTGTTGAAGAAGTCTGCCCACTTGTTGAAGAAGTCTGTCCACTTGTTGAAGAAGTTGCCACACTTGTTGAAGAAGTCTGCCCGCTTATTGAAGAAGTCTGCCCACTTGTTGAATGAGTACGCACTCTTTTGACAAAGGTTTATATAAAATAATGAACGATTCGGAGGCTGCGGCGAAGGAAGAGTGAAAAAAAGAAGTACATCAATAGAATTTTTCATTTGTCACAATAAGAGATGGGGAACGTTCATTGCCGGAGTGAATTTCCAGGAAAGGTTGTGACAGAAATTGACGTCTCAGCGCGGTTTTCATTTTCATAAAACACTCACGAGTCAAAAGTAAGCACTTGAAAATGAAACCCCGATGCTTGCAGAGATTTCAAATTATTCTTGCTGTTGTTCTTTAATTTAGTAGAATGGCCATAAAATTTAAACACTCCGATGTTTATTTACTATACTTCTGCACATTCACATGTTATAACTGGATGCATCTTTTTGAGTTAACCAAAAGTTAC
>JBBSPT010000187.1:0-5971 GCA_038258515.1 Chitinophagales bacterium
GCAGGCATTCAATCTTCAATAGAAGAGACTGCTGCACAATTTGGAAAAGATGCAGGTCAATATAAAAATTTCTACTCATCGTTGACAGAAGAATGGCCGTCAATTCGTTCGGCTTTCCTAGGTCCACTTCATGTCAGCGGACTTTCAAAGACGAAGATAAAATTTGGTTTCAATGCCCTGACTTCAGCGAACTATTTTGCAAGGCATCGATTCACGACAACCAAAGCGCAATCCGTTTTTGCTGGTATGGCCGCGCATTCCATGCTTCCAATAAATAAACTAATTACGTCTTCGATGGGGATCGTTCTAAACCTGCTTGCGCATGTGAATTCATGGCCATTGCCGAAGGGCGGCGCACAACAAATAACGAATGCACTTGCTGCCTGTTTTACAAAATCCGGAGGAGAAATACAAACTGGTATGATGATTAATTCCCTAAAACAATTGCCCGCTTCAAAAACTGTTTTACTCAATGTTACACCCGCACAACTTCTTTCCATTGCGGGTGATGAATTTTCTTCCTTCTACAAATGGCAATTGAAAAATTACCGGTACGGTGCGGGTGTATTCAAGATCGATTGGGCACTTTCACAGCCCGTACCATTTTTAAATGAAAAATGCAGAAAGGCTGCCACAGTGCATATTGGTGGCAGCCTGGATGAAATTTACAACAGCGAGGAAATGATTTCTAAAAATCAACACCCGGAAAGACCTTTTGTTTTATTTGTCCAACCAGGTGTAGTTGATAATACGAGAGCCCCGCAAGGTAAACACACAGCGTGGGCCTACTGCCATGTACCGAACGCCTCAACGGTTGATATGACTAACGCGATTGAAAAACAAATAGAACGTTTTGCTCCAGGCTTTAGAGATTGCATTCTGGCACGTAGCAAGATGAACACGGTTGCGATGGAACATTACAACCCAAACTATATTGGTGGCGATATTAACGGAGGAGCTTTATCATTGACTCAATTGTTTACCAGGCCTGCGTTGAGACTTTCACCCTACCGCACCAGCGCAAAGGGTATTTACATTTGCTCTTCATCTACTCCACCCGGAGGCGGCGTTCATGGCATCTGCGGATATTATGCAGCAAGGCGTGCGTTAAAGGATTTGTATGATATAAGGATTGGGTGGCTGTGAACAAGTTTCGTTATTAAAACTATCCAAATCTTCAGCGCTTGTAACGTTACTAAATGTATCGTTGAAACAAAAATGCTTACCCAATCAGAGTAAGCATTTAAATGCATTGTTATTTATCCATCACACAAACCTCATTTAAAAATCCTCCCTCCAAATATGAGTGTCAGCAGGAAGAGCACAAGGAAAATGTAGAATAAAACTTTTGCAATAGATGCGGCTCCTGCGGCGACGCCTGTAAATCCAAAGATTGCCGCGATAATCGCGATTACGAAAAAAATAATTGCGTATTTAAGCATGGTTGTAAATTTTTAGTTACTAAACAAAGCAATAAAATTTATGCCAACTTCACGAAATCTCTAAATCACCTCATTGGGAGCCACGAAATTTTCGCAGTTTCCCGGAGGAATCGCAACTGTCGAAGAAAGATTGGAGTGATAAATATCGAGATAAAAGATTAGCGAAGGGCCACCTTGGCGAAAATATATTGTCGATCCGTTTCCGGCCCCGGACCGTCGATATCAGCATACCTGTGCACGAGGTGTATGATGTCATCCTTGGCTTTTTGATTTGGTTTTGCAGGATCGGCCTGTTCGCGCCAGCTCCCTATTACAGACTCACCGAACACTCCGCCAAAAGTGGCGGCAGCATCAAACGTACCCGTGATCTTTCTTCCATCCGTAAAGAAAATGATTACCTGGTTGGGTCTGATGGGAAACCAGGCCACCTCATCATTTCCAAGATTTGAGAACTCCCTGCTCTGATCATTCAAAATCGTATCGCTCGCAAAAATGATATATGCATTAGAATCCGTTTTTGCTGTTGCGTCAAATGTTACATTATAAAACGTCGCATTAGCAAATAACACAAAATCGCCTTCACCCGGAGTGGTTAGATCTTTTGGAGACAAATTAAATTCGGTAATGACTCCATCAAGTATGGGCGGAATATTAGGTGGGGTTGGCTTTGCAACGTCGTCTTTGGAGCATGCACCAAGAATAAAAAGAGTGAGAATAAGCAGGAGAGTACGATTCATATAAATAGAGTGATTGGCAAGATACTAATGCTTTTCTCCTTTGATACTATTTATCCTACTTAAAAAATGTTAATTGTCAGATGTGCGTTTACATGAAAAATATATGTGAGGATTGGGGAACTTTTCTATTTCTGATTTGCATCTATCAGTTCCGTTGCCATGCTTTCCCATTCTTCTTTTAATGAAACGGAAGGTCGCTGCCGGCCAGCCCTGCGATACCAGTAATCCGCATTGGCAAGATCACCTTCAGCCCGGTGAAGATAAGCATGAATCCATGCAGCTTTTTCATCATTCACATCTTGTATTAATTCATGAGCAGTGTCCCAATCTCCTTTTGCATCCCACCAAAGCGCTTTGAGATACACTGGTAAATCTGCGGGTGCTAAAGCACGGTTAAGCGTTTCTTTAAAAATTTCAAGGTTCATCTACCGATAATTAAAGTGAATAACAAAAGGTTTTTGAGCAATGTTTCATTCCCGATATTCTGAAAAATAATTAAGGACTTACAGCAAGGCCAACAAAAGAATCTGCAGTGCCATAATACAAAAACCATTTGCCTTTAAAAAGCACCAGTCCTTCCGCAAAGGTGGTGCCAGCCTTATATTGGCCGCTGAGCTCGTGCGGAAGAGAAGGCTTCAGAAAACTTGTATCGGCTCGCCCGATCACTTTCGCAGGATCATTTTTATCAAAAAGAATCCAACCTGCTGAATAAGTTCCTGCAGGCAAACGGGGATCTGCTCTTTCACCGGTTGAATTCTTACCATTGTATAACAGCATAATCCCTTTTTCTGTGACTAACGCAGGGGGACCGCACTCAGTAAGATCGCTATCAAACATTTTTGATCTGGGTGCAGCCAGAGAAAGCAATCCTCCTTCATCATTTAGCAAAGGAGTCCAGTCATACAGGTTTTCCGACCAGGCGAGATTTATAAGATGTTCCCCCCAATACATCCAGTACTTACCATTTATTCTTGCAAGCACTGGTTTGTTGTCTTTCATTTCGGTAATCATGGATCCCGATTTACTCCACTCATTCAAAAATTTCCCATCATAAGCTTTTGCAAATGCAGGACCTTTTTTTTGCCAGTGAAAGAGGTCATCTGAAAATGCAATTGACAACCTTGCAATCTTACCATTCCATGCGGTATAAACTACAATGTAATGTCCATCCTCAGCCTGCACCAGCCGCGGATCTTCGCAGCCTCCGGGAAAATCATATTGCATGTTTACACTGCTGTCAGGATACAAAACCGGCTCAGGGAATTTTTTGAAATAAATTCCGTCATCACTTTCGGCCAGGCCCAGGCGTGATGTTCTGCCTCCTATCGCAGCCGAGGGATTGTCTTCACTTCTGAAAAGCAAAAATATTTTTCCATCTTTAACGATCGCTGCAGGATTGAACACATCGGCCTTTTGCCACATTACGAATTGTTTTGTAATCGGATCTTTAAAAACGAACGATGAATCAGCGCTCAGAATCGGATTCTCCGGCACTTTTCGAAATTCATTTACATTAATTTCAACCTGATCTGATGAGGAACAGCCTGATAAAATAAGCGCCCCCAAAAGCGCGGTAAACATTTGCTTCATATGATAAATGTATACCTGAAAGATACAAGACTTGTAAATCTTCAAATGAAATTTAGAAACAAGACATTGTTGTCTTTGGTCCATGTGGCCGGGACGAAAAAAATGCAAACGCGGTTTAGGTAATGCAGGAATTTCCTATTTTAGGGCGGCCATATATTTCTTACTTATGGTATCGATACTTACCGACTTTAACTTAGCATAACTCACTTCATCTACCTTTTGCTTCCTGTAAAACGCATACTCCTTTCCATTCCAACGCCACACGGGAAATTCGAAACCCGGTCCGGTAATTAATAAATCCGGGTATCCAAGATTAGAAGTGGTGAGGGCTTCCGGAGTGGCAGCCGGGAAACCAAGGTTAGCAATATATTTTCCTGTTTTGTCTCGTATATAAGCTACAGCATTACTCCCCGTATTCCCTGATGTAAAAGTATTTCCAAAGATGAGAAAGAGCTCTTCCTTCCCATCTTTGTTGAGGTCTGTAGGAAAAACTGAGACGTCAAATGGAAATTCAGCAGACTCCTTATCGCCCAATGTGAATTGCTTGCCATCTTTCGATAGCCAGAATTCCGTCATAGAAAAAAAAGCATTTTTCAGCGACATTCAATTTGGATTTGACATTTTTAAACATGAGCATTGCCCCTTTAGAAAGACTGCCGGGCTGCGGCTTTGATTCATTGGCACTACCAGGAGTTGTGTTGGAGCTTTTTTCGGCAGACTGAACGGATGTTCTTGCAACCGGAGATGCATTCTGGAAAGCGTTTTTATAAGCCAGGTGAATAGCAGTATCAGAGATCCCAGTTGGGTTAAAAAGTTGACTTGAACCCGGAGGCACTGACTCCCAAAGTTCCTGACCCTTACCCTTAAATGAAACATGCAATACCGCATCACTTTGTTCAAACCCGGATTTGATATTCGTCACGCCTGGTGTTCCCTGCAGATCGCGGACCAAGCCCAATAGATTTTTGTCCCCAGCCTGGGCATCCTTTACGCGGATCGTAATTTTAGTAGATTTTTTAAATAAATTTCCAACTGCTTTAAAACTTTGCTTCAGAGAATCCATCGCAGGGCTACCCTTCTTCTTGCTTTGTGCACCGGCACAAATACAAAATATGGCAAAGAGAGTAACAAAGAAAAACTTTTTCATACGCCATTTTTTATTTCGATGTAAAGATTCAAAATCCCGGCAGGCGATGTTCGTCAAAAGAAAAAGCAGGCGATGGCTAATCGTTGGATATGGAAAAGTGAAGACTGAGAGCCGGTCATTCAATGATTACAAAAGTCGGAATTTTTAGTTTCGAAGGGCAAATTAATTTCATTCTTTTTTGCTGCAGTGATCGGTCACGGGTTCAAGCCGGGATTCAAAACGTTTCACGACCTTTTATCTTTTTGTGCAGCGAACGATTCAATCGCATTTTACTAACTTGCGACCCAACTTCAACTAATGACTGATTATTCCCATCAGCTTGCTGCTATAGTATTTGCCGACGTGGTGGGCTATACATCTATGATGCAGCAAGATGAAAATGGCACTATTCAAAAAATTAACCGGTTCAGAAAAACTGTAGAAACAATTGATGAAAAATTCAATGGAAAGCTGATCCAATATTATGGCGATGGCGCGTTGCTTCTTTTTCAAAGCTCAACAAATGCCGCAGAATTTGCCAAACAATTGCAGGCAGAGTTGAACACAGATACAACAATACCAGTTCGCATAGGAATTCACATGGGCGATGTACTGTTACAACATGATAACGTTTTTGGGGATGTTGTAAATATCGCATCCAGAATCCAGGCTCTTGCTCCTGCAGGAGGCATTTACATTTCTGAAACAGTTTTTCAAAACCTGTCGAATAAGCAAGGACTTGAATTAGTTTTTATCAAGAAAGAAAAACTGAAAAATGTGAAAGAACCGGTCAATGTTTATGAAGTGATAACAGACTTAAGTCGGCCTTATATTCCTGCACCGTCGATGGATGAAACAACAATAAGAGAAATAGATGACAACAGTGTCGCTGTACTCCCCTTCTCAAACATGAGCAGTGATAAGGAACAGGAATATTTCAGCGATGGGCTTACAGAAGATATTATTACGCAGTTATCGAAGATCAAAGCACTGAAAGTTATTTCGCGGACTTCTGTAATGCAGTATAAAAAAAATCCAAAAACGATCCGTGAAATCGGCAAAGAGTTGGGCGTCGC
>JBBSPT010000188.1:0-5937 GCA_038258515.1 Chitinophagales bacterium
ATCGAGCGATTCCCTTATCATCCAACCAATCTTCCTGTGACCATTCCCGTTTTCTCCCAGGAATGCAAAATCTGCTGTTAGAAGAAAATCACCATTCATCTTCTTGTATAAAAATTGAAATTCATCCCTGTTGAACCAGATATTATCTCCGGAACCTCTCATGTAATAAATCTGTGAAGACTCATCATAAGTGCTAGACCCTGCATTTTTTGGATGTCCAATGTCAGCAGCATTGTCGAAAATTCCAAAGGTTTTGTTTTGAGTAAATCCTTTGCTTATAAGCAAAAATGTGGCGATAGAAAAGACAAGAAAAATTTTCATTAAAATTTTTTATTTAGAAAGCATACATGACACGCGTGGATATTTATTGCATCAAATGTAAAGGGAAAATGGATGATTGCAGTGATCAGTATATCATCATTCCTTCAAGAGCAAAATATTTTCAGGTGCAACGGTGCACGTTAAAACAATTCTGTCCTATCGTGACAGATAAAATTATTTTTATAGCAGGGCGCTATCTAAAGCGGGCCGGACATCTTAAATGTTAAAAGTTCAAGCCTTGTTGCCGGATTATCTATCTATTTCGGGTCTGTTGTGACAGCACCCGCCCCAAAGTCATTTTTTTTATAGGTATCGTACTGCTTTTCGCTACTACCCAATCTTGTTGGCCGGTACAATTTTGGACCCGTCGAATCTGCCGGCTCATAGCGGCGATCAGTAACTGCAGGCCACGATTTGTCAGAATCTTTTTGCACTTTCGATGAATCTTGCGCAAAAGCGCCGAGGGTCAACATGAAAACTGCGGTAAACGAAATAAATATTTTCTTCTTCATATCATAAATTTTTTTGATAGGCAAATCTGATATACCTAATGCCATAAATATTGTGCCACTATGAAGTCGGCTTTTCGAAGAAATGTTTTCTGAATGTCGTAAATATTTGGCTATCTTTCTATAATGGATTCAAAGGTTATCTCTATGTATACAGAACCGAAAAAAGCTGCGCTTTCAAAGTTGATGATCGTTTCTTTAATAGAAGCCTGTGCGAGACAAATTCACGGAATTCCCTTTGGCCCTGCAGATGTGAAGGGCGGATCATTCGGAGCGCTTATCAACAGGGAACTCGTGGTATTATCGCATGCGACAATTCAGAACAGCAGCCAACCTGCCTGGAGACTCACGCCAGAAGCATTCCGGACACTGAAAAAGCTCGGCGTTCAAATTGAGAGACACTTCTAAACCTCTTACCTAAAATGGTTTTCTTGCATTCCATTTCACATTTTATGTTGCCGGATTTTGATTTTTTCATTTTGTAAAAAAATATCTATTGCAGAAAAAATATTCCAATGTCTAAATCGGTAAAAAATCAGAAGAAGATTTTATCCAGCAATTCTTTCCCAGTCGTCGGAATCGGAGCGTCCGCGGGTGGCCTCGATGCTTTCAAAAAATTACTAAAAGCAATTCCACAGAATTCGGGAATTGCATACATTCTTGTTCAGCATTTACATCCTGATCACAGCAGCGCTCTGCCTGATATTCTTCAAAGAGAAACTTCCATCCCCGTTTCAGAAGTGAGCGACAACGTGAAAGTGGAGCCGAATAATATTTACGTGATACCGACGAATAAAATATTGGTAGCGAATGACGGAGTGTTGCAGATAAGTGAGAGATCTAAGGATCGAAAAAATAATTTGATCGACGTGTTTTTTCAATCGCTGGCAGAGGTTCACCAGAGCCAGGCGATCGGGATAATTTTATCAGGGACCGGGGTGGATGGCACCGCGGGATTAAGAACAATAAAAGATCACGGAGGAATTACATTCGCCCAGGATGCCGACAGCGCGGCTTATGAAGATATGCCCCAAAATGCGATAAAAGCTGAAGTAGTCGATTTTGTATTACCGCCTTCGCAGATGCCAGGACGTCTACTGGAAATTCTTCACAAGTTTCAGAATTTTGATGACAACGGAAATCCAGGAATTGAAAAACAGTCAGAGGTCGATAGCTACCGGAAGATCCTCACGATGCTGCACGTGCATTTCGGCGTAGATTTTAATTTCTACAAACAAACAACTATCCGGCGGCGCATGCTTCGACGCGTTGCCATTCTAAACCTTGAACTGTTCGCTGACTATCTTGATTATATCAAACATCACAAGGATGAACAGATGATTTTGTTCCAGGACCTGCTAATCCCCGTCACTTCATTTTTCCGGGATCCGGCAACGTTTAGTAATCTTTGCGACAGCATATTTCCTGAATTATTAAAAGAAAAAAATGGTTCAAATCCACTTCGCATCTGGGTAGCAGGTTGTTCTACCGGTGAAGAGGCTTACTCTATGGGCATGTGTATTTATGAATTTTTGAGCAGCCAGGCCTCATCTCTCAAGTTGCAGATCTTTGCAACTGATCTTTCAGAAACAGCTATCAATAAAGCGAGAGCAGGCTCTTACAATAGAAAGCAACTTGAAGGAGTATCTGAACAGCGGCTTCAGCAATTTTTCACGAAAACGGACGGGCATTATCAAATCAAAAAAATTATCCGTGACTTGTGTGTTTTTGCCACGCACAATTTTTTAAAAGATCCACCCTTTGCCCGGATGGACCTGATCAGTTGCAGAAACGTGCTGATCTACATGGAACCATTTCTACAAAAAAAAGCGTTCTCTATTTTTCACTACGCACTCAATGAAAAGGGCTTTCTGCTTCTCGGAAAATCTGAAACGACCGGAAGCAGTTCAGAGCTTTTCCAGGCAGTCGGAAAAAAGGATAAGTTATATTCAAAAAAATCGTGGGCCGGTAAATTTATCAACGTCGCTTCCAGTTCCAGGGAGGAGCGGCTGAAGGATAAAGATTATGCATTGCGAAGCAACGAGCGAAACCGGGACGATTTTCAAAAGAGAGCAGATGAAATTTTGCTTTCGAAATACACTCCACCGGGAGTGGTAGTTAATGAACAGTTTGATATCGTTCAGTTTCGCGGAGCCACCGGAGCATACCTTGAGCCGTCACCAGGCAAGGCCAGTCTGAATATTCTTAAGATGGTGAGAAACGGCCTCGGCTTTGAATTGCGAAATGGATTGCACCAGGCCCGGATCTCTTCAAAGCCTTTCATTCGTGAAGGCATTCCCCTGGAAGACGGAAAGCGAATGATAAGCATTGAAGTCATTCCGATGCTTAATATTACAGAGCTTCACTTTCTTATTCTTTTCAATGAATCACCTCAACCATTGGTAAAAGCTGAGTCTCCCGAAAATGGCGTAAAAAAACTTGCAGCCAAAGTCAGTGATAACAAAGAAGCCCAGATCCAACAACTCGAAAAGCACCTGGCCCAAGCCAGGGAAGACATGAGGTCTATTACCGAAGACCAGGAGGTAGCCAATGAAGAGCTCCAAAGTGCGAATGAAGAATTGTTAAGCGGAAGTGAAGAGCTGCAAAGTCTGAACGAAGAGTTAGAGACAAGTAAAGAGGAATTGCAAAGTACAAATGAAGAACTCATCAGCCTGAACCAGGAATTGTTTGCCCGCAACGAACAGTTTAATCAGGCTCGGCAATATGCTGAAGCCATTGTAACTACAATCCACGAACCATTATTGGTGTTGAATTATGATTTTACCATCCGGACAGCAAATGATGCTTTCTATGAGACGTTTTCTATCCTGGAAAAGGATGCCACCGGAAAAAGCCTGTTTGAAATTGCTAACAACGAATGGGACATACAAGGGTTACAGGACCGGCTATTGAGAATTAAGCAACACAAAGAAAGATTTGTAGCCTGGGAAATAAGTCATAAATTTTCTTCAATTGGCGAACGCGTCATCAGTTTCAATGCACAGCCCATACCAGCGACAACAGGCGGCCAATTGATTTTGCTTGCGATCAATGATATCACTGAAAGAAAAAGGGCAGAACAACTCCGTTTCCTGGAAAGCCAACGAGTAATGTTGGAGTTTCTTCCGGAAATGACTTTTTCCTCATCAGCACAGGGTGATTTCACATTTTTCAATGACCGGTTTCTTCAATACTCGGGAATGACATTAGAAGAGTCTTTGAAAAAAGGATGGATGCCATTATTAAAGCCGGAGGAAGCTGACGTGGTTTCGCACGCCTGGAAGCACTCTCTTCAGACACTTGAAAATTTCAATTTAGATTTCCAATTGCAAAGGAAAAGTGATCGCATGTACAGATGGCATCTTTGCCGGGCCACTGCAATTGTTGATGACGCCGGAAATGTAGTATCGTGGGTCGGAGTTGCCACGGATATTGAGGAACAAAAAACAAAAGAAAAAATAAAAGACGAATTTATAAGCATAGCAAGTCACGAACTTAAAACACCGCTCACTGCAGCAAAGGCTTTTGTTCAATTGATCGAACACGCGATGAAAGAAAAGGGAGATGACAACCTGCTCTTCGCAGAAAAAGCAAGCGCTTCCATTGAACGCCTCAGTCAATTGACGACAGAACTCTTTGACGTAAGCGGAATCCGGCAGGGAAAATTCGGACTGACGCTTTCTAAGTTCAATTTTGACCGGATGCTGAAGAGTGCAATCGAAACAGTTCAAATCACCAATGATTCTCACCTGATAATGCAAGAAGGAAAAATAGACCGCGAGATCAATGGCGATGAAAAGAGGCTGAAACAAGTTATGATCAACCTGCTTAACAATGCGATACATTATTCTCCAAAATCAGATCATGTTGTTGTGACCTGTACTATGGATACAAAAAATTTAAAGGTGGCTGTCTCAGATCAGGGCATTGGAATAAGCAAGAAAAATTTGAATAAAGTTTTCGAACGATACTTTCGTGAAGAAGGAGTACCGGCCCACCACCAGGGATTAGGCATCGGTTTGTCGATCGCAAAGGAAATCATTAACCGGCACAATGGAAAGATCTGGGCCGAAAGTGAGCCCGGAAAAGGGAGCACATTTTATTTCACTTTGCCCCTTGCCTGATAGTAGATTTTTGATTTTTAAATTGATCCAGTCAATAATCTCTCTTTTCATTTTCCAAAATCTTCTAATGAAATTATAAAATGAAATTTTGTAAATCAATTTGTTTTCTTCTCCTTATCCATTCTTTCGTTTTTGCGCAGAAGCCAAGGGCAAGAGAAATTGGAATTCCGTTTGAAGGCGTCACTGGCAAATTTAATGCGATAACGGATGTGAAGGGTGTGGAGGTTGGATACAGTACAATCATTTCAGGACAGGGAAAAAATATAAGAGGAAAGGGACCTGTAAGAACAGGTGTCACCGCAATTTTGCCAAGGGGACGCAATAACAACCCTGTGTATGCAAACTGGTATTCGCTGAATGGCAATGGCGAAATGACGGGTACAACGTGGATAACTGAATCAGGCTTTTTAGAAACACCGGTCATGATAACAAACACGAATAGCGTGGGAGTGGTAAGAGATGCTGTATTGAAATGGTTCGTAAAAACAGGATGGTATAAAGAAGATTTCTGGTACACATACCCGGTGGTTGCAGAAACCTACGACGGATTTCTCAATGACATTTATGGGTTTCATGTAAAAGAGGAAAATGCCTTCGAGGCATTAAACAGCGCTAAAAGCGGAGCTGTCAGGGAAGGCAACGTGGGAGGTGGAACAGGGATGATGTGCCTGGGATTCAAGGGCGGAACAGGAACATCTTCCCGGGTAATGCGGATCAAAGATTCTACTTATACTGTAGGAGTTCTTGTGCAATCAAATTTTGGCGCCAAAAAGAATCTCACTATTGCCGGCGTACCAATCGGTAAGGAATTAAAAGACACGCTCAACTCTGAGCTCAAGGGTCCGCCATCTTACAGGCAGGAAGGTGATGGATCTATAATTGTGGTAGTGGCAACGGATGCGCCACTTCTGCCGCACCAATTAAAAAGAATTGCAGCAAGAGTTGCATTGGGTGTGGGTATTGTGGGAGGACGTGGCGAAAAT
>JBBSPT010000189.1:0-5874 GCA_038258515.1 Chitinophagales bacterium
ACGCATTTCAGTTATATTATTTTCCATCAGCATCGCCTGGGCATTGCCTTTGATATCGCTTATTTGCTGTTTGGCTGACACCCCAATCTGGCTGTCTTCGGCATCTAATTCATTCAGATTAATGCTGTCGATCGAGTTAATAAACGACTGGCCAAGCTCTTTCGCTTTCGAGCTATCTCCATCCACGAATGCATCTTTAACCGCGAGGTAAGAATTCACTGCACCTGAAATGCTTTCGTTAAAAGCAGGACTGTGTGTGGCAAGCGTAATCGACTCCTGCTTTGGTTCAGAGGGTGTGTCATCCGTTCTGATAAAGAGCCACCAGGCGCCAAATAAGATGATTGCTAAAAAGACAATCGCTAAAATTCGTTTCATCCGTTTTTATTTTTTGCAAAGTTAATACATTAAGGTACAAGCGTCGATTGGGTCAACCAGTTCTCCCGGATTAAGAAGAACCCAATCATTTTTAAAATCAGCCGCCTATTGTACCTTCTCATCAAACAACACATTTTTTTGGCAATTAGTTTTTGATTAGTGAATTTCGAAGACGCTATTATATGAATATCTCATTCGAAAACACCGCCGTCGCATTTGCATACAAAACTACCCGACAGCTGAAAGATTCAGCATTTCTGTTTAAAACGATGGGCAATGAATGGTTGGTCAGGCTCGGGCTGAAACTAACGCCAGCCATTATGCACATGGGATTCTTATTCAGGCGATTGATAAAAAAAACAATTTTCAAGCAATTTGTAGGGGGCGAAACGCTGGAGGAAACTTCGCTAGTGGTTGACAAATTAAGTCAATTCAATGTGAAGGTAATCCTCGACTACGGTGTAGAAGGAAAAGAAAGCGAGGACAGTTTTGAACACGCCACGGAACAGTTTATCCGGGTAATAAAATATGCGGCTTCGCAACCGAACATTCCATTCATCAGCGTAAAACTTACGGGGTTTGCAAGGTTTGGATTGTTGGAAAAGCTCCACTTCTCCGCATCTCATAAACTTGTCCTAAACGGAATTGTGTCAACTGAAGCGTTAACACCGGAAGAAATCCGGGAATGGCAAAGAGTCGAAGACCGGTTAGAAAGAATTTGCGAGACTGCAAAAAAAAGTAACACAGCCGTTCTGATCGATGCCGAAGAAAGTTGGATACAGGCCCCGGTGGACGCGTTGACAATGAACATGATGAAAAAGTTTAACAGCGAGAAAGTTTTTGTTTATAATACATTTCAACTTTACAGGCACGACAGGTTGGGATTTTTAAAAGAAAGCATCGCAATTTCTAAAGAGCAAAATTTTCTGCCGGGGGTTAAGCTTGTCAGAGGAGCATACATGGAAAAAGAGAGAAAAAGAGCAAACGACCTTGCTTATCCTTCGCCAATTCATCCTGATAAAGAGCACACAGATCAGGCTTATAACCTGGCGGTAAAATTCTGTATAGAGAATTTAGCAGACCTCTACGCAATTCTTGCGTCCCATAATGAATACAGTAATCTGTATGCCGTCGAACTGCTGGAATCCTTCCACCTATCGTTCGATCATGCGCATATTCATTTTTCCCAGCTTTATGGCATGAGCGACAACATCACTTTCAATCTTGCAAAGGCTGGCTGTTCAGTGAGTAAATATTTACCGTTCGGTCCTATCAGGGAGGTAATTCCATACCTGATGCGCCGGGCTCGGGAAAACTCATCAGTAAGCGGACAAACAAATAAAGAGCTGGATCTCGTCAGAAAGGAATTAAGGAGACGGGTACCGGGGTCATCTTCTTCATAAATAACTTAAAAGATAGTAGAAATACTTAAAAAAGATATAGTAGTTGTACCCATCGTCCACTTATTTTTTTACTCTATTTTTGGCTGGTTTACAAGTTTCGATAAAACTTAAAGAGAAATCTTTTAAGCCTCTAAGCGCCACATGAAAAAACTTCTGCTTCCAGCTATACTATTGATTTTTATCAATACCGCGATGGCGCAGAACAAAAGATTTGGAGCCATAAAGACAACCCATTCTATCAAGGTCGACGGTGATGAAGGCGATGCTGCCTGGAACGATGTAGAGTCCATAAGCGATTTTATTACTTCCATCCCTGTATTTGGGAAAAAACCACGACGCGAGACCGAGGTGAAAGTTCTGTATGATAATGCAGCGGTGTATGTGCTGGCCCATATTCACGATAATCCATCCAATATACGCCGACAATTAACTCTCCGTGACCAGGAAAACCTGCAGGACGTAGATGCCTTCTCCATTGGAATTGATACCTACCACGACAAGCAGAATGGTTTTTTATTCAAGGTGACGGCAGCAGGTGTGCAAAGTGATGCCAAGATTTCCGAGTCCACGGATTTTACCTGGGATGCAGTTTGGGAAAGCAAGGTGAGCATCAAAAATGATGGCTGGGTTGCCGAATTAAAAATTCCATTTAGCGCTATTCGCTTTCCTAAAACATCCGTTCAAACCTGGGGCATACAATTCACGACAGAAAATCGTAACGTGAATGAAGCGGCCACCTGGTCTCCGGACGATCCCACTATCAACGGAACAATTAATAAATGGGGAGAGATGACCGGACTGCGGGATATTTCTCCGCCCATCAGGCTGTCCTTTCTTCCCTATCTTTCTTCCGGCGTCAGGGTTTCACCGGTTGGCAATAATACGATAACAGAATATTTGAAAAGTGGCGGTATGGATGTGAAATACGGGATCAGTGAAAGCTTCACCCTCGACGCTACGTTGATTCCTGACTTTGCACAGGTGCAGTCTGACAATATAATTTTAAACCTTTCACCCTTTGATATAAAGTTTTCAGACTTTCGCCCATACTTTACCGAGGGAACGGAACTTTTTAATAAAGCTGGAATTTTTTATTCAAGACGAATCGGAGATGCGCCATCCGGATCATTTGGGATTTTGCAGCTTGCAGCAAATGACCCCAATTACAAAATTGAAAAAAATCCAGGTATTACCCGGCTGTACAATGCGACAAAATTTTCGGGCCGTACGAAAAACAACCTCGGTATTGGAATTTTAAACGCAGTGACAGTTCCCATGTATGCTGAACTGAGAGACAATACAGCCGATACTATTTTAAGAGTAAATACAGAACCACTGGTAAACTATAACATCATTGTACTGGACCAGGCTTTAAAAAATCGATCCTCCATAACATTTACAAACACCAATGTTTTAAGAAGAGGTGGAAGCCGCAATGCGAATGTTGCCGCACTGGATGTATCTCTGTACGATAAAAGAAATCGCCACCAGTTTTTTATCGATGGCTTATACAGCAACATTTGGGGATCGCTGGGAAAATATGATGGATATAAATCTGATGTAAGGTTTAGAAAAATAAGCGGAAAATTTCAGTACTATGTCAACGCGGCTGTGATTTCTGACACCTATGATCCGAACGATTTAGGATTCTTAAGAAACAATAACCAGTTTAATTTTGGAACTACTCTAAGCTATGTAATTTTTAAACCAACTGAACATTTTTTAAATCAACGATACGATCTGGGTTACATAAATGTGTATCTCTACAATCCGTTCAAGTGGCAAAATTTTGTTACAAACACAAAAGCATATTTTCTTTTGAAAAACTTTTGGGATATAACCGCCACACTACAAACCCAACCTTACTGGTCAAATGATTTTTTCGAATTGCGCACCGCCGGAAAATTTCTAAAGCGGTCACCGGTTTATTATTTTGACATTGGTGGAAGCACCGATAGCCGTAAAAAGTTTTTTCTGACCTATGATGTTGGGTTTGCAGAAACTCCTCTCCCAAAAGACCCGTACTACAGCGGCACATTAGGCTTCAGGTATAGGTTCAATGATAAATTTCAAATGGATGCGGAAGTCCACGCGGAAACCGACAATATGAATTGGGGCTATGCTTTCCGGGACGTAAATAACGGGCAGCCCGTAATTGGCACGAGAAAAGTGAATACCGATTATACAATTCTTGGCGCTACCTACAACTTCAATCCTTTGATGAACCTGACTCTAAGAATGAGGCACTATTGGAGCAAAGTAAATTATTCAAATTTCTACAATGTAATGGATGATGGTTATTGGGACGACCGGATGTACGAACAAGGTCATGATCAAAACTTTAATACTTATAATCTTGATATGTTCTACACCTGGAATTTTTTACCGGGAAGCAACATTATATTTTCATGGAAAAATGCACTCGGGGCTGATGTAAATATTGACGGGATGGTAAACAAAACCTACACAAAAAATCTAACAACTGTTTTTCACAATCCACATTCAAACGAACTCACCATTAAAGTTATCTATTACATTGATTACTTAAATCTCACCAAAAAGAAATTCAGTAACAGGCACATTAGTAATCTTAATTGAAGAATTAGCGGATCCCCGATGGATCAATAAAATTGCTAATGGCTCATTGCATTTTAATAACTCTGTGTTCTACCAAAGCAAAAACAGTATCTCCCTTCTTAGGAACAACTTTCTGAAGACCGGTGAACATGCTGAAAGCCGGCAGTATCGCATAGTTGCTGGTAAAATAAAAACAAGGCAACTTGAATGACTGCTTTCCGGAACCATTCACCCTAATACCAGGATGCACGTGACCAGAGAAAGTAAACAGTTCATCGTTATCATCTTCACAAACTGAGGCGATATCGTGGGTGAAGCAAAAACTCCTGATAGAATATTTTTGCTTATGAATTTCAATATTCGCCTCTTCATAAAATTTCTTAGACAGCACGTCATGGTTTCCCTTTATGAGATGAATGGAAACTCCTGGAATGTCATTTCTCCATCTTAGAAAAAAATCAATTTCCTTGTTAGCATGGCTGTGAAACATATCTCCAACGATAAGCAGGAGTTCAGGTTTAAAAAATTGGATTTGTGAAAACAGGCAATGAAGGTCTTCTTTATAAATACTTTGCGGAACACCAATTCCTGATTTTCTGAAATGTCCTGACTTACCAAAATGGAGGTCTGAAAGAATCAGCGCTTTCTCTTCTTCCCAAAAAATACAACGAGACGGAGAGAGCCAGAGGATTTGGTTTCGGAGAATAAATTTCTGAGGATCGAACAATTTTTTTATGGGCAAAAATACGTTTTGAAATGCCAATGAGGGTAAGAGAATTGTGAATAATTATCGCAGGAAATATACATTTCAATCTGATGTTGATGCTAAAGTTTTTTCCTGGATGGATTTTTATTTTTCCATCTGCATTTGCATTCGCCTAACCCTATCTTCCAGTTTTTCGGAAGTGAGATTTTCCCGCATGCTATCAACTTTTATCGGGAAACAAAAAGGTGTGAGCCGGTTTGGAAAGGTGATGATGATCTTACTTTTTTGAATCCTCTCCAGCATATTGCGCAGCCTTTCTTCTTCCATCTGTTGCTCCAGGACTTCGTTATACGACTGTCGCAATAATAAATTGTTTGGTTCATACTCGGCAAAGACATTAAATAGAAGCGATGCTGACGATTGCAGATGCCTTGCCTTTTTTTGTTCTCCCGGAAAGCCCTGGAAAATTAATCCGCCGATAACAGCGATGTCGCGAAATCTTCTCCTGGCCATCTCCACACTATTAAGACTTTGCTGAATATCATTGAGCAAATTAACAGGTGAAAATAATTCATAAGCGTTGGTATCGTCGATTGGTATTGGTCGGTCGCTTAATAGCTCAAACCCATAATCATTCATTGCAAGAGAAAAACTGATAGCAGTGATCCGGCTGATCCGGTATGCTAAAACCGCTGCCATTGCCTCGTGTACCAATCGGCCTTCAAATGGAAACACAAAAAGGTGAAACCCATCTTTTGTTTCGATGTGTTCGATAAGGAGCTCATTTTGTTTTGGAATATGTGAAAGATATTC
>JBBSPT010000190.1:0-5854 GCA_038258515.1 Chitinophagales bacterium
AAAAAACAATCTCGGAATACTTAGATACGGAAGATCAAAATCATTCTTGGGGAGCGTATCGTCATGATGAAACTTTATAAACCCAAGAAGGTAAATACCGAGCGTGACAAAAATTACGATCCAAAGGCTCAGAAATATTTCACGGTCAAGTATGCGCCAGCCTTGCGATAGATCGGCATTTGATAAAAATTTTAACGCGAGTGCCAGTTCCAGAAAACCGAGCGTAACTTTTACAGCATTGAGCCATCCGCCAGCTTTTCCTAATACATTCAGTTTCCCCGGAGAAAATGCAAACAGCGCAAATGGAAGAGCAAGGGCCAGGGAAAATCCGAACATGCCGACGAGCGGACCATAATAGCTCCCACGAGCCGCCAACACAAGCAAGTTGCCGATAATAGGTCCGGTACACGAAAAGGATACAACAACCAATGTAAGGGCCATAAAGAAAATACCAAAGAAACTCCCGGTACCTGCTTTGCTATCAGCCTTTAAAGACCATGATGATGGAAGCTCAATATTGAAAGCTCCGAGAAATGAAATTCCGAAAACCAGGAATAAAAGAAAAAAGATGAGATTGGCAATCCAGTTTGTTGCGAGATTGTTGAGGGCAGCCGGCCCGAAAATCACTGTGATCAAAAATCCGAGCAATGTAAATATGACGACTATAGATGCAGAGTAGTAAAAAGCATTGCGAATTCCTTCACTTTTGTTCTTGCTACGTTTTGTAAAAAAACTAACAGTGACCGGAATCATTGAGTAAATGCAGGGCGTAAACAACGCAAGCAATCCTCCGGCAAATGCAGTAAAAAAGATCCACCATAGAGATTGTGCGGCAAGTTCTTTTGTATCCGTTTCATCTGCAACAGCAACCATCGTTTCGGGCTGAACAAAAATTCTAAAGTCCTGCTCCGCCGGCAAATATTGTTCGCCTTTTTTATACATGTAACTAATAGATCCCTTCACCAGGAGGCTATCAGTTTCCTCCGCTCTTATTTTTTGCTGCCAAACTGCAGAGTCGAGAAAGTAGTGGACACTGTCTTGCACGAGACTGTCGAATTCCTGGTATTCCTTTGTTGTTGAAAAAAGGGAATCTACAAGTATCCCACGGGCGCTCGAATCAAAATGAATATTTGAATATAAGGGATCTGAAGCGGATCGCTGGATTCCGAACAACTCAATGCCCGGCGAAAGTTTCGCTTTGAACTTGAGGAGCACTTCTTTCCCATCGATGCGCTCTTTATCGAAGGAAAAATGAACAGAAGAATCTTGTGAAAATAAGTTATTAGTAATCAGCAATCCCAATACACAAATCAAAATCCTGGATAAACTTCTCATTAAGGAGCTTTAATTATTCAATGCTACAGAGAATTTTTTTGTGACCGGCGGCAAGCATTGCCTGTCGTTGCATACCATATATTCTACCGAAACATTTGCAGAAGTTTTTATTGGTGATTTTAATGTCAGGTGTTGCACAAAATCCACTTTATCAGAAAATTGTTTTACATCAACTCCGAAAAGGTCTTCATGACGCTGCTCCAGTTTTCCAACCTCCTTCACCTTGCCTTCCAGGTTCACAAGAGGATTCTTTACAAATTGTATCGCGGTTGGGACAGGACCCCCATCAGGTGTTGTCTGCGAATAAATATGCCAGCCCTTCTCAAGATTCGCAGTCATGCGAACTTCAAAAGTTTTGTCTTTTATTTTCTTCGATGATACATTCCAGGTCACAGGATTCAAAACCTGCGCTGATAGCGAAACAGAAATAAAAATGAATCCAGCTAAGAAAAATAATTGTTTCATGGCCTTAAAATTAAAACATTTCCTGAGTATTATTTTTAAATGCAAAGTTTTATCAAGTAATTAGTAATTGAAGTAAATTTTATTAATCTAACCTTCCTGTGTAATTGTGGAATTAGCGAATTTTCAAAACATTTCCGGAAGTGAAATATTCTCAAATATAAATAGCTGTAATACGTAATATCCTATTGTCAACCGTGAGCCAGCCTGGCTATCGGAAGTGAAAACAGAATTTATCTTAATCAGGTTAAACTGAAAGCCGGCGGAATAAATATCGGCGTGTTGGAATAGCTTTTACGAAATATCCCACGGTTTGTATAAAGGCGAAGACTGGAATTGTCTTCCGTTTTAATTGGTACACCTTTTTGAATATGAGGGTCAAAATTGAAAAAGCTCTATCTTTTCTATCAATAACTTCTGCCGAAAAAATTGAGTACAATTTTTCTAACAAGTCGTTCAGAGAAAATGGTTTCGCCAGAAAATCAGTAGCTCCAAATTCCTGGATAGCCGTGCTTTCCAGTTTCGAAAATCCGGAGAAAACCAAAATTGGAATTCTCCTGGTTGCTGGATGAGATCTTAACTTGTTGCAAAATTCAAGACCATCAAAATTTTTTAAAAACACATCTGTAATCACAAGTTGCGGACGACGGATCCTGATATCGCTTATAGCCTTTGTCACATCAGTAAACACAGAAACCCTGAACCCCTTTTTTTGGAGAAACCGTTGCACCAGTTTCAGGAGGTCACGATTATCATCTATAACAACTATTTTTTTCATCAGTCTTTCTAAATCAAAAAGCGTGCAGAAAAAACATTTTTCAGGAAAATTTTTAGGCGTAATTCTTTTAGTCACGTTGCATCGTAGCCTAAGATTCGTTAAAATATCTCCTGACAATTTTTTTTACCAGCTACTCCACATTTAGCCAGTTGGCAAAACAACTTCTAATGGTCATTCCCGGCAACTAAAGGAAAATTTTCACTCACATAATAAATCTTTCATGATGCCGTTTTTTTTGTAATCACCTTGCGTTATGAACAAGGTTATCAAAAGATAAAAACCTCCTGCGTTATCGCAGGAGGTTTTTTTATAGTGTGTGTCCCGGGCTTACTACTTTATTTCAAGCGAAAAGTTTTTTCCTTCCCACTTCTTTACTTCTTTCCAGTAAAAAGTAAAAAAGATCTGCTGACTTTCACCCGGATCAATATCTGCAATATGCAGTCCTATCGTTGTATCAGTAGTTTCAGTATCTTGTTTTGTCTCCCATTTATCTGTGGTCCAGTGTACAAGTGCTTCCGTTTCCAATTCGATTCTGAGTTTCTTGCCCTTCGGTATTTGGTGAATCATCCAGTTGAATCTCCAAACTTCAAAACCGACTTCGTTTTTCCGGTCAATGTAGCGTTTCCTGGTATAGTCATGCAAATCAAAAACTTTCTCTTCCGAAATAGAACAGCAAAGTTTTACATACTCTGCATGCGCCCAGGTAAGCGGCATAGCAGAACCGGTGGGACGCCCACAGTAAAGACCTTTTTCGGGTATATCCGCAGAATCCCAAATCTGTTCGGAGATAAAACCATTCTCACTGAACGATTCCATGGCGTGCAATAGCTTCAACGCCTCTTCTTTATTTCCTGCTGAGACTTCATAATGTCCACGCTCTCCGGTCAGGAGCGGCCAGGCCCTGCCAATGCCCTGCTGACTGTCTTCAAAAAAAGGATTGCCATTTTCATCTTCGCCATATGCATCATGAGTGTATCGATGCCATGAATCTCCGTGATCAGTCTCAACTTTCAATTTGGCATCAATCAGCTTCAACGTGTTTAGTATTCTCTTATCGTTTGCTGCCCGGAGTCCGAAACGAACGAGAGATAGTGCATCAACACATATCCATTCATTTAGCTTCACTGTCGTATTTCTTACATCAATTTTCCTGTCTCCTAATTCCATAGCCGATCCTCTGAATGGATTGATCCTGATGTAATATCCATCCACATCAAACTCTTTGGCAAGCTCAGTACCTGTCACATAGGTCCACGATTCTATTTTACCGTTCCAGTAGTCGGCGAGTTCGCGACAATAGACAGCTAATTTTTCTTCTTTGTGTTCTTCCGCAAGCTTTGCACCTGCAAGCAGGCCGGTAATTTCAGTTGCAATTGTGTACGGTGAAAGCCCCGAACGTTCTTCCCAACGATCGAGCTCGGTATAGGGGCCAGTCCGCGCCAGAAATGAAATTGCTTTTTTTATTCGGGGCCAGTATCGTTGCATCTTTTTATCACTCAACAATTTCAGTGAGTAACATTTTTCGATCAGGATCACCGGCAGCGCCACCTGGTCCATCTGAGTTTTTTTCCAATAAGGACTGCCTGCCAGCCACATATTTTGAACCCAGCGCCCATTATCTTCCTGGGTTGACAAAAGATAGTTTGCAATCCGCATTGCATCGTGGTGCTTTTGCACAGACAAAAAACCTCCGCTGCTCTCAGCCAAATCTCTTGGCCACACCACATGATATCCTCCAAGTCCTTCTTCACTTCTGCTTTCGCCCCATGGTATCGCTACTGATGCCAATAGTCCTCCCGGGAATTTAGTTGATTCCATTAGACGAAGAACCGTAGCGCTCTGCTGAAAATATTTTCCAATAGAACCTTGTTCTTTGTGAGCTATCTCTTTTAACCATGACCTCCATTGTATCGTATACTGTTGTCTTGCCCTGTCAAAACCATCCAGCAGGCTCGCAAGCGCTGTATTGGCCGCCTCCATTTCGGTGGTTCCAAATGCGATCGCAATCAGGAATGTATCAGAACCTTTCAAATCTATCTGGCCGGTCAGCGCCACATTTCCATTTTGGGCATTCTCATATTCCCACTCCATTTTTTTATGTTGAGCCAAATCCTGCCATCCATCTGAAACACCAACAAAACCAACGGAGCGTTTCATCCAGGGCGAAGTGCAGGCCATTGCCAACACGGCGTTTTCATAAGAAGCAAAAAGCATAGGAGCTCCTTTGTATTCACCGATCCATGCAGAATTATTCCGACCATTGTTTTGCATATGAGGACAAAGAAGGGCATAGAGTTGCAAATTGTCCCCGGGATCTGTCTTACGGAATGTCACCAGTTGAAGCAATGCATTCCGAAACGGATCAGTGAGAATTTCTTTTTCAATGGTATACCTGTCCTCTTTGCATTTATTCACAAGTTGATAGGCAGGAATACCCTCTTCAGGCATTTTGATTTCATGATAAGTAGAAGTCTTTTCCTCGGAAAAAAATTCCTTTCCATCGCCCACTAAAAACTGCATGTCTTTGACGCAGGCTTTATCTTCACGGGGATAATAAACCTCATTGATGATTCCATTGCTGATCGTAAAGAGCACTTCAGAATTACTGTCGATCGATTTTCCTACACCGCATTTTGCGCCTGTAGTCCAAATGGGAACGGCCCCGGGGGCACCAGGAGCATTTTTCTTTTTTTCCAGCATTTTATTTAATATAAGTCATTGTTGAGTTAAACCTGCAATTTCCATCACCAACAATTTTCACAAATTGTTTTCGAAACAAAAATCTTGTCTTCTGCTTCTACCTGTAAAATTGTCCGTGCCTTAATCGATCCTGATCAAGGGCAACCCGGTGGCCTTGTCCATTCGTCTCTGTAAATATTCAGGAGCTTCTTCAAGAATCAATTCAAGGGTTGGATGCACGGTACCTTTCAAAAGGTGGCCACCCATTGCATTTCCATCTTGTTTGGCCACAACAATATGGGCGTGCACTTTGGATTCGTCGCCATACAAAGCAACATCTCCAAGAAGAGAAACCACCTCTACCTGCTGATTCACATCGATCTTTTTATAATCTTTAATTGAGAAATCAAAAAATCCCAATTGCACATCGCTGAATGCGCCTATGCCGGTGAAACGGCTTGCCTTCAGAGAATGTTCGTTCACAAATGTTTTTAAAATTTCCATCACATTATCCCCGGTTTCGAAGATCAATGCGTATGTTTTCATCTGCGCTACGTTTAGCATCTTGTACTTCATTGCTCATTTGTTTTATTTAAATGA
>JBBSPT010000191.1:0-5846 GCA_038258515.1 Chitinophagales bacterium
CCGCAGCCTTGATGAAAGTAATCAGTACAATCTATAATATGGAAGAAGCCATAACAAAATCCTGATCAATGCACAAAGATTTTTTAGAACACAAACTTGGAATCAATCGTCGGAAATTTTTATCGAGGCTGAGCCTCGGTGTAGGGAGTGTTGCCCTCGGCTCATTGTTAATCCCTGATCTTTTTGGTGGTAAAGATGAAGAGGAAGTGATGGCAACGGGCCTTGCACAATTTGCCCCTAAAGCAAAAAGAATTATTTATTTATTTCAAAATGGCGCGCCATCACAGCTTGATCTGTTTGATTATAAACCGAAGTTGCAGGATATGTTTGGAGAAGATCTCCCCGCATCTATTCGGATGGGGCAGAGGCTAACAGGAATGACAGCCGATCAGAAAAAATTTCCATTGGCAGGATCGTTATTCAAGTTCAACCAGTATGGCGAAAGTCGGGCGTGGGTTAGCGAACTGATGCCATATACCTCAAAAGTGGTTGACGATCTCTGTATCATAAAAAGCATGTACACCGAAGCAATTAATCATGATCCAGCTCTAACATTCTTTCAAACCGGCGCCCAGGTGGGCAACCGGCCAAGCATGGGCTCATGGCTCAGCTACGGTCTTGGTAGTGAGAATAAAAATCTTCCTGCTTTCTGCGTGTTACTTTCAAAAGGCAAAGGCAATGGACAAGGAGTTTATTCAAAATTATGGAGCAATGGTTTTTTAGATTCAATACACCAGGGAGTTCAGTTCAGCAGCGGTGAAAATCCGGTTTTGTACCTGAACAATCATGATGGAATAGATAAGGATGATCGTAGAAAAATGCTGGATGTGCTTGCACAACTTAATGAAGAGTCTTTTAAAACAACCAATGACGCAGAGATTCAGGCGAAGATTCAGCAATATGAATTGGCATATCGTATGCAAACTGCTGTGCCGGAAGTAACCGATATTAGCAAAGAGCCGGAAGATACAATTAAGCTCTATGGTCCTGAATGTCTCGTTCCCGGAACCTATGCCGCCAATTGCTTGCTCGCAAGAAAACTTTCTGAAAATGGTGTTCGTTTTGTGCAACTCTATCACCAGGGTTGGGATGCTCATGATAATTTACCCGCTCAAATAAAAGGGCAGGCGATGGACACCGATCAACCTTCGGCTGCTTTAATAACTGATTTAAAACAAAGAGGTTTATTGGATGAAACCCTGGTGATCTGGGGTGGCGAATTCGGAAGAACTAATTATTGCCAGGGAAAATTGACGAAAGAAAATTACGGTCGCGATCATCATCCCCGCTGCTTCACAATCTGGATGGCAGGCGGTGGAGTGAAACCCGGAGTCTATGGTGAAACGGATGAATTTGGTTACAACGTAACTGAAAATGGAGTGCATGTTCACGACTTCCATGCAACAGTCTTAAACCTTATGGGCATCGATCATGAGAAATTGGTATTTAAACATCTTGGAAGGAGATACCGTTTAACGGATGTTGCCGGCACTGTGGTGAAAGATATAATTGCTTAGTTTCCATACCTATTTGTTGATTAGAAAACCCGGTGTCCAACCGGTTTTGATGGTTCACTGGTGCGCCAGCCAATGATGCAACAAATTTTTTTCATCTAAATTGAACATCCCATTATGCAGCGAAGAAAATTTATCAAGGCCGCCGGATTGAGTTCTATTGGACTCTTTGCCGGACTTCCTCTTATTACCTTGGCCAAAGAGAGCGCTTCCAATATGAAGATTGCCAAAATAAGATATTACAGCGCTCCCGGTTATAATAAAACTCTCTTCAATCAGGCCCGTGGAATTGTTGAGATCGAGACGAACACTGGCCTGATAGGAATTGGAGAGGGTGGCTCAACGGACATGATTGCCCAATGCGCCAGGATGATGATAGGCCAGGATCCTTTCAGAATTGAACATATTTGGCAAGATCTTTTCCGCGGAATGTTTTATCCGCCTGGAAGAGAAAAGCTGCATGCAATCGGTGCGCTGGAAATGGCTTTGTGGGATATCAAAGGCAAAGCTTTAGGAGTGCCGGTTTATGAATTACTTGGCGGAGCAACCCGTGATTATGTGGATTGCTATGCCACGGGTTATGGCCCATCCAAAGCAACAACGGAGGAGGGAAGGGCGCAAGACTGTATCAAAGCTGGTTTCAGGGTTTATCGTATCGGCCCGACCGGTGGCAATGGCGAAGAGCCTTTTGATTTTTATGAAAATGCGGTGAAGACAATTGATTTTTGTAAAAGAATTGATGCTGCGGTTGGTGGCAATGGAAGATGGGCCATTGATCTCCATACCCGTTTTGATCTGCCGGAAGCAATAAAAATTTGCAAAGAACTTGAAAATCTTCAGCCCTATTTTGTAGAAGACATTATCAGGTCAGAAAATCCTGCGATTTATAAAACAGTTCGCTCAATGACCAATGTGCCCATCGCTGTCGGTGAGCAGTTTGGCGACAAGTGGGATGTGAATGAATTAATTGAACAAAATCTTATAGACTATACAAGGGTTACTGTGCCTAACACGGGCGGCATAGCAGAGTTTAAAAAAATTGCTGCGATGTGCGAGACACATTATCTCGGGATGATCCCGCATTTTACCGGACCACTGTCAACAGCAGCATTGGTGCATGTTCTCGGGTCAAGTAGCTTTTCAAGATGCATGGTGGAAATTGCGGGCGGTGTGCCTGAAAGGCCAACATACTTCAACAATGATTTTATTGATTTCAGAGATGGGAAATTGTACCTGAATCCTGCTCCGGGGTTAGGGGTAAAATTTGATCCAAAAAAAGCAGGGTTTATCATGGAGATTACAGAGAAGCCAAAATATCCTCATCCGGTTCTGACGAGCCCTGATGGATCTATTCATAATTGGTAAAATTAGTTTTGTATCGGTTTCAACCATGATTATATAAAAAATTTATAACAATCTCCTTCTTATCTTTCTTGCATGATTAAAAATTATCGTTGGGTTATTGTGGGTCTCCTGTTCTTTGCGACCTGCATTAATTATCTCGACAGGCAGGTGATCGGTTTGCTCAAGCCAATCCTGGAAAAGGAATTCAACTGGAAAGAAATTGATTATTCGCATATCGTGATGGCCTTCACTGCTGCTTATGCAGTAGGCTTATTGCTTATGGGTAAACTGATCGACAAGGTAGGGACAAAGCTGGGCTATACTATTTCAATCGTCTTATGGAGCATTGCGGGAATGGCCCACGCCTGGGCAAGAAATGTGTGGGGATTTGTTGCAGCCCGGATTGGTTTAGGATTGGGGGAAGCAGGCAACTATCCCGCCGCAATGAAAACAGTCGCCGAGTGGTTTCCGAAAAATGAAAGAGGTCTTGCCACCGGCATTTTTAATGCGGGAACAAGCTTAGGAGTGGTGATGGCATTGGTGATCGCTCCTATCATACTAAGATATTATGACTGGCCCCATGTGTTCATCATTACCGGCGCACTTGGCTTTATATGGCTCTTGCTTTGGTGGTGGCTTTATGAGATACCGTCAAAACAAAAACGATTGTCTGCCGCAGAATATGGCTTGATAAAACGTGGACAAGATAATGTAGCAGACGGAGGTGGCAAGACTATTCCCTGGCTTACCTTATTCAGGCTTCCTCAAACATGGGCCTTCATTACCGGTAAGGCTCTAATCGATCCGATATATTGGTTCTTTTTGTTTTGGCTTCCGTCTTATTTTGCTTCCACATTCCACCTTGATCTCACAAAACCAAGCATCGAATTAATGATCATTTACCTGGCCACTACGGTAGGTAGTATTGCCGGTGGATATTTTTCTTCATGGCTCATAAAAAAAGGATGGCCAACTTTGAAAGCCAGGAAAACGGCCCTGTTGGTGGTTGCGATATTGGAACTATCTGTCATTGGGGTGCAGTTTGTAACTCACATTTGGGTAGCGGTTGGTTTATTGAGTCTGGCGGTGGCGTTGCACCAGGCTTGGGCAACCAACGTATTTACTATGGCTTCTGATATGTTTCCAACAGAGGCCGTGGCTTCTGTGGTGGGAATAGGTGGAATGGCGGGTGCAATTGGTGGAATTCTTTTTCCCATACTGGTTGGAACCTTGCTCGACAGTTATAAAGCTACAGGGCATTTGGAAACAGGGTATAACATTTTGTTTACCATTTGCGGCTTTACTTATTTGGTCGCTTTGGGGATCATCCACCTGCTGACAAGAAAATCAGGCAAAGCATCTGTAGCGACTTAGTCTTCAAATGTGAGCTCAACAAAAGAGTTTATTTCGTCCTTTGTTCGCTTCACCAAAAAAAGAAATTTTTATTTTCTCTTTGATTACCTTGCCTGGGAATAAACTGATTGATCACAAATTTAAATCTAACAACTATGCTCAAAGAATTATTTGATCTTGTAAGAGGCGAGGCGCAAGAAAGTGTCATCAACAATAATGATGTTCCCAATGAACACAATGATGAAATCGTTGCCGAGGCAACAAACACTGTAGCTTCAGGCTTACGCAATGTGGTTGCAGGTGGTGGTGCGCAAAATCTCCTGAACCTTTTTGGAAAAGGAAATGGACAAGGTGGAGGCGGACTCCTGCACAATCCGATCGTGAATATGATGATTGGTCATTTTGCGGATAAGCTCATGAACAAGTATAAACTTGGCGGCAACCAGGCAAGCAGCATCGCGGGAAGTCTCATTCCTAATGTGCTGAACGGTCTCGTAAATAAAACCAATGATCCTTCTGATAATGGATTTTCTTTGGATGGACTTTTAAGTTCTATCACCGGCGGCCAGAGTGCGCAGATAGCGCAGCAGGGCCAAACATCGGGAGGAGGGTTATCAGACATTCTCGGCAAGCTTGGCGGTTCCGGTACTGGCGGCGGACTCATGGATATCGTTTCACAATTGGCAGGAGGCGCTCAATCGCAACAACAAAAAAATGGCGGCGGCGGCTTAATGGATATCATTAAGGGGTTTATCAAATGATGGGCACCTAAGCAAATCCTGTTTTTTGCAGGTCATTCCGCCAATAGAAAAAATATTCGCATGAAATAATTTCTGGTAGAGAAGGAGGATAAGAAATTGTATTGAAGAAGACAATGAGTTTGCAGTCTTATGACTATCGATTAAACGTTCTTCACTTTATCCTGTTGTACTTTTTTAATAATTTAATTACAGATTGCGTCGGCATTGCGTAGGCTTTGTTCCCGTTGATTCCTTCCATCGTTTCTGCAGCTACCATTGCATTTATGATCGATTCCTCCACGGCCTGAACAGTCGCGTCAAACAATGGATTGATTAAATCATTTGGCAAAACTTCGACGGTTGTAAAATCTTTTCTCTGAAACGCAGTTTCATTAGCGGTAGAAAATGCAATGAATATATCACCGGAACCATTTTCGCCGCGACCACCCACAATACCCACGCCCAATGCAACTCTTGCTGCAATTCTTTTTAATTGGTGCGGCAGAAGTGGCGCATCCGTTGCCACTACCACAATTATAGATCCATCACCTTCCTGCCTGTAAGATGGCGGACCCTTTAGCTCAGAGTTGAGTGTGTCTTTTAATTCCTTACCGATTGGTACGCCGGCAATAGTGAGATTCTTTTTGGCGCCAAAATTTGATTGCACAAGAACTCCTACAGTATAAGTAGAATCTTTGATTCGAACTACCCGGGAAGATGTTCCGGTTCCTCCCTTGAATCCCAGGCACATCATGCCTGTTCCACCTCCTACGTTGCCTTCCCTGGGAGTTCCGCTTTTGGCACTGTCTAACGCTTCGAAGGCATTTTCCTCTTTTACATTAAAGCCATAAATGTCATTGAGAAATCCGTCGTAGGTTTCTGCAACCACCGGGTA
>JBBSPT010000192.1:0-5844 GCA_038258515.1 Chitinophagales bacterium
AAAATTAATTTTAAGAAATGAAATGAATGATTATATTTGCAGTAGTTGCATAAACAACTATATGTCAAACAACCAATTTAAGAAAGGAGAACTTTACAGTTTTGTTACCGGGAAGGCTTCAACAGCAATTGCGCGGCGCCTGCAACGAAACTTTAAGCTGGCGGGAGTGGAAATCACGATAGAACAATGGAGCGTCCTCTACCATTTATGGAAACAGGAGGGTCAGAGTCAACAGCAACTGTGTGATGCTACCTTCAGGGACAAGCCAAGTATAACCCGCCTGGTGGATAATCTTGAAAAGTTGAAGCTGGTGAAAAGAGTTGCTTCCAAAAATGACCGTCGGATCAACCTTATTTTTCTGACTAAGGAAGCGCAAACACTGCAGGAGCGAACGATGGAAATTGCCAACCAGACCTTGAACGAAGCGTTGGAAGGCGTCACAATACCACAAATAGAAATGGCTAAAGAAGTGTTGCAAAAAGTTTACGACAACCTTAGTAGCCCTGCATCTGGGGAAGAAACATCAAAGTCTACCTTATCATCTAAAAAAATAACACTATGAACAATACAAAATCCGACTCTCTTTTGAAGGGAGGAGAATGGCTGATTAAGGAAAGCGATCCACTGGAAACTTTTACTCCGGAGGATTTTACCGAAGAGCAATTAATGGTTCGCGATATGTGCCTTCAGTTTTTAAAGACGGAGGTGATGCCAGTCGTAGAGCGAATGGATAATATGGAACCGGGCCTGATGCCTAACCTCATGGAAAAAGCTGGGGAACAAGGCTTGTTAGCTGCATCAGTCCCTGAAGAATATGAAGGGCTTGGAAAGGATTTTGTGACTTCCACACTTGTCAGCGAAGGGCTCGGAGCTGGCTTTTCTTTTAGCGTTGCAATGAGCGCCCATGCGGGTATTGGCACATTGCCTATTTTATATTTCGGCACTGAAGCGCAAAAAAATAAATACATTCCCAAACTTGCCACCGGTGCGTGGAAAGGTTCCTACGGATTAACCGAGCCTGGAAGTGGCAGTGATGCCCTCGGCGCAAAAACGACTGCAACTCTTTCCGAAGACGGCAAATATTATTTGCTTAATGGCCAGAAATGCTGGATCACAAATGGAGGGTTTGCAGATGTTTTTACGGTGTTTGCGAAAATTGATGGAGATAAGTTTACTGCCTTTATTGTTGAGCGAACTTTTGAAGGATTCACAGTTGGTCCTGAAGAGCACAAAATGGGGATTAAAGGATCTTCCACCGTACAGCTTTATTTCCAGGATTGTAAAGTGCCCGTAGAAAATGTTTTAGGAGAGATTGGTAAGGGACATATCATTGCGTTCAATATTCTTAATATCGGGCGTTTGAAATTGGCCGCTGCTGCAATCGGAGGAGCAAAAGCAAACCTGACGGAAGCAATACGGTATGCTAATACAAGGGAACAATTCGATACTGCGATTGCCAATTTTGGAGCAATCAAGTACAAAATAGCAGAGATGGCCATAAGAATTTATGCGGATGAAAGTGCCCTGTATAGAACTTCCAAATGGATCGATGAAAAAGAAGCAGAGCTTACCAGTGCAGGAAAACCCTTTAATGAAGCAATGCTTGGAGCCGCCGAAGAGTATGCCATCGAGTGTGCAATCTTAAAAGTTCATGGAAGTGAGGTACTCGATTATATCGTGGATGAAGCAGTTCAGATTCATGGTGGCAACGGATACAGTGATGAATATCTCGTGAGCAAAGCCTACCGCGATAGCAGGATCAATCGGATTTACGAAGGAACTAATGAAATTAACAGATTACTTACGGTGGATATGATGCTCAAACGTGCCTTGAAAGGGCGGCTGGATCTAATGGGGCCTGCAATGAATGTTCAAAAGGAACTGATGAGTATTCCTGAATTTGGAGACGACGAGGAAGGCCTTTTCGCAAACGAGCGTAAAGAGATTCACAATCTTAAAAAGGTGATCCTTATGGTTGCCGGTGCTGCTACCATGAAGTTGCAACAGAAACTCCAGGACGAACAGGAGATCATTATGAATATTGCCGATATGGCTATTGAAACTTTTGTAACTGAAAGCACTCTCCTGAGGGAGATCAAATTAGTTGAAAGGCAAGGTGAAGAAAACTCAAAGATCCAAATTGCGATAATGAAGACTTTGCTCAACAAGACCATTGAGTCAGTTGGCAAATGGGGAAGGGAAGCAATCAATAGTTTTGCCGAAGGTGACGAACAACGAATGATGTTACTTGGAATAAAGAGGTTTACGAAAACAGAGCCTTTCAACATGAAAGATGCAAGAAGATCAATTGCAGACAAACTTATTGCTGACGATAAATATTCACTTTAGCCAATAATCATTTTGACCGCATCGAAATGTAAAATGCCTTGAAAAAATCAAGGCATTTTTTATGGGAAAACGTCAGCGTTTCAATAATGAATGAGTTGGGTTGCAATTCGTTTTTACGATTTCCCAAATATACGCTTCCTGTGTTTTTTGCCCCAGTTCACTAATTGTTGAATGACCTCTTCCAGCGTTTCGCCATAAGAAGTTAAAGAATACTCCACGCTTACAGGTTTGGTATCATAGACCTGTCGTTTTACAAGTTCATTCATTTCAAGCTCCTTCAATTCTTTTGAAAGCATTTTAGCCGTAATATCGCCGATGTCGCGTTGAAGCTCTTTGAATCTTTTTTTATCCTGGTTGAGTGAGCACAGAATGGCAATCTTCCATTTGCCATTAAGCAGATCCATTGAGTCCCTTAAGGCAAGCATATCATCAGGCTGAAATATTTTTTTTATTGCCATTTAGTTTAGAATGAGATGGTTTCTAAAAGGAAACCACTTTAGTAAAGTAATTTGGTTACAAATGTATACCATAATTCGTAACTTTGCTTTTGAAAAAGATTAATAAAATAAAAAATGATTTATGAATGAAATAAAAAAAATCGAAAAAGTATTTAGCAGGCCTGAATATCCGGGTATGGTCGGAGATGGCTTCAGGGTTTTTAATTATTTTCCAAGTGGATATCCTATCCGCGAAAAGTTGAGTCCCTTCCTGATGCTCGATTTTAATCCGGCTTATGATTTTGGTGCCTCGTCCAAGCCACTCGGCGTAGATGTTCATCCTCACAAGGGTTTTGAAACAGTCACCATTGCTTATAAAGGAAGTGTTGAACATTACGACAGCAGCGGAAATAGTGGAGTGATTTATCCTGGCGATGTTCAATGGATGACAGCAGGATCAGGTCTTTTGCACAAAGAGTTTCATGAAAAAGAATTTTCCAAAAAAGGTGGCTTGTTTGAAATGATACAGCTCTGGGTCAATCTTCCGAAAAAGCACAAATTGACTGCGCCGAAATACCAGGCTCTCAGTTCATCCAACATGAACAAAGCATTGCTACCTGATGATGCCGGTGTTGTGAATATAATTGCAGGAAAGTTCAATGATGTAGCGGGTTCGGCTTCTACCTTCACTGAAATAAACATGTTTGATATCCATTTAAATAAAAATGGAATCCTGGAAACAAATATTCCTTCCAATCATAATACAGCGATTTTGGTGGTTGAAGGAAGCGCGACTGTCAATGGAAAGTCTGTCGGAACACATGACTTTATTTTGTTTAAAAATGAAGGAGAAGTGATAAAGATAGAAGCTGGAGAAGAGAGTGTCTTATTATTACTCAGCGGCGAACCGATTGATGAGCCGATTGTGCAATACGGACCATTTGTGATGAATACCGAGGAAGAAATTCAAGAGACTTTTAAAGAGTACCAGGCAGGAAAGTTTGGGGTTTTAAATTAAATACGGTTTAAAAAAAATAATCACCTGCGTTTCATTTGATAAACGCGGGTGTTTCTTTGTATAGCGGAAAACTATTCAGTAGCTTTTTAAAATTGAGAGTGAATAGAGTCACTAATATTTTGGAGCACCTTCCAGTATTTCATCATTTGCCGCAGCTTTGTATTTTTCGAAGTTTCCAATGAAATAGTCTGCCAGTTTTCGTGCTGTTTTAACATAAGCTTCTTTATCCTCCCATGTGAATTTTGCACTCAGCATTTCGGAAGGAACGCCGGGACACTCTTCGGGCATCAGCATTCCAAAGATAGAGTGAGGATGAAAGTTCACATTATCAAGTTTTCCCTCAAGTGCCGCAGTGATCATCGCACGGGTATATTCTAATTTCATTCTTTTCCCAACGCCATATCCGCCACCGTTCCAGCCGGTATTCACCATCCACATCGTCACCTTATTTTCTTTTATTTTCTCACCTAACATTTCCGCATAGCGCGTTGGATGCAGTGGTAAAAAAGGCGCTCCAAAGCAAGCGCTGAAAGTCGGTCTCGGTTCCTGCACTCCTTCTTCGGTTCCTGCTACTTTGGCGGTATAGCCACTTATAAAATGATACATCGCTTGTCCCGGGCTAAGTTTTCCAATGGGAGGCAAAATGCCATAAGCATCAGCCGTCAGAAAGAAAATATTTTTGGGAGTGGCACCCATCGATGGTTCAAGAGCATTGTGCATGAAGTCAATTGGATAGCTTACCCTTGTATTTTCAGTGATCTTTTTACTGTTGAAATCTATTCTGTTAGTGTCGCCAATAAAGGTGACGTTCTCCACGATCGCGCCATGCCTGATTGCATCATAAATATCCGGCTCTTCTTCTCTTGTAAGACCAATAGTTTTTGCATAACAACCGCCTTCAAAGTTGAAAACAGAACGGTCATCCCAGCCGTGTTCATCATCTCCAATTAACATTCGATCCGGATCTGCACTCAGGGTCGTTTTACCCGTTCCACTCAATCCGAAAAAGATAGCGGTATCGCCTGCTTTTCCAACATTTGCGGAGCAATGCATACTTAATACATTTCTGTCATGGGGCAACAGGTAGTTGAGCATAGTAAAAATGCCCTTCTTCATTTCGCCCGTGTATTGCGTCCCTCCGATTAAAATGGTTTTTTTTGAAAAACTGATGATCACGAAATTTTTACTTCTTGTACCATCTGTCTCCGGATCTGCAAAAAAGTGTGGCACCTGGATCAGGTGCCAATCAATGTCAATGTCCTCAAGTTCTTCTTTGTTCGGCCGCAAAAACATATTGTATGCAAAGAGATTACAGCAAGGATTTTCATTGATGACTCTTATATTTAATCGATAAGCTGGGTTTGCACAAGCGTAGCAGTCCCTGATCCATATTTTTTTATCTTCCAGGTATGAAAACATTTTCCTGTAAAGCTTGTCGAAATATTTTTCCTCGATCGGCAAATTCGTTTCGTTCCAATCAACAGTGGAAGTCGTTATAGAATCCTTTACGAAGAACCTGTCCCGAGGGCTTCGGCCTGTAAATTCTCCAGTGTTTATGACGAGTGCTCCGTTGTCAGATATCACTCCTTCTCCAAGCGCGACAGATTGCTTTATCAGCTCATCAGGCGGCAATTGGTAAAAAATATTTTCGGCAGATTTCAATCCAAGGCTGAACAGCATTTTTTTTGGGATATTGAATAAAGGAGGATGTGACATGACGTGATTTTTATAAATAATCGATAAAACAAACAGAGTCTACGGCTTAATACCGTTCAAAACTTCTGCCACTAATGAAATTTTTTTCTTTTTGTTTAAAATAACGATCAACGCTTTATGGCCTATCGTATTAAATGGATTTTGCAAGTTCTTGTTACGTCTCTAAAAAATTTATTATCACAGGACTTTAGGAATATTGCTGCCAACAACCCCGCAAAATCAAAACTTTTTATTCATGTATCTTGCAACGCACAAAATGATCAGTCCATGAAGTATCTTCCTCTTAATCCTGAAATATTTATACAAAACAGGAGAAGATTTTCT
>JBBSPT010000193.1:0-5822 GCA_038258515.1 Chitinophagales bacterium
CCAAAAAAACAGGAACAGGCAAGCCTCCCTTATTTGCAACTGTTATTGCTGAACCATTCTTTGTTGCAACCACTTTTTCAATTAAAAGGTCCGGATATTGCCATCCAAAAAACCACCGATTCCAAAACCAATTAAGGTCTTCCCCACTGGTATTATTAAAACTATAAAAGAAGTCGTATGGAGTTGGATGCTTCCCATTCCAGTTGTTAATATATTGATGCAGGCATTTGAAAAACAAATCATCACCAAGCATTGTTTGCAGAATGTAATAGCAAAGACCTCCTCTTCCATACGAATTGGAGTAGTAAGTTTCGTCGCTAATTAGTTTTGTATTCGTTATTAATGGTACGTCCCTGTTGGTTCCCGATATTTCTTCATAACGTGTTTTTCCAAAAATCCCTTCATCCTCAACTTCTCCCATAAGTGATGAAATAACGGATTCACCGATCGATGCCCATCCCTCGTCCATCCATGCATACTGCGTCTCATTTATTCCCATATAGAATGGAAAATAACTGTGAAAGATTTCATGTGTGGTAAGCTGCACCGCCTGCTTATGTGTTTCGGTAGGATTGTCATTCACCATCATCGGGTATTCCATCTGGTCGGTTCCGTCAAACACAGTAATGTGAGGGAAGGGAAATGGATATTTGGGGTAATTAAAACTCATGTAATAAACAGCCTGGTGAGCCTGGCTCGCGACATCAAAGTAGTCCTGGTGAATTGGACTGTAAGCCGCTTCGGCAAGCGTTCTTCTACCCGTTGCTGAATCCACAAGTACGGAACTCACGTCCCACAAATAATGATCGCTAATTGCAAAAGCAAAATCTGTCACATTCTCTGCTGAAAATTTCCAAACTCCGGAAGCGCCATTAGAGATGACTCTGTTTTGTTTGTAATCATTTGAATCAATCACGTGAATGATTTCCTTTGACGTGCTCGCTGTTTTATATTTTGCCAAAATATGTTCCGAAAGATTTTGCTCTGAATTGGAATTTGTGCCAGTGGCCCATACAACGAAATTTTTCGGAACTGATATCTCAACACTGAAGTTTCCAAAATCATTATAAAATTCCTGGGTACCGTTATAGCTCCACATATCCCATCCATCGATGTCGTCGTACACAGAAACCCGTGGGAAAAAGTATGCGATAAAAAATGAAGTAGAATCTACCCTGCCGGTCCTTTGCTGAGAACCGGTATTTACCAGGTAATTCCACTTTATGTTCAAGGTTGTTTTAGAATGAGGCATTATAAAGTCGGATGGCTGGATAATAAGATTTGTTCCATGGCGAGTCGCTTTTGCACCAACGGACAAATTTGCATTTTCTCTTTCAATTTTTAGCGACTCGATATGAACTCCGTCAGTAAGGTCCTTATCGTCGATAGGCGTCAATCGTTGAACCCCTCTTTTATACAGATCAGGGTAGAGCCTTATGACTAATTGCCATAAAGTATCAGGACTGTTATTAAAATAAGTGATCGTCTCTTCTCCGATCAGCATATTTGTTTGGGGGTTGAAGGAAGCGTGGATATTATAATCACCCCTATTTTGCCAATAATTGTTTCCTGGCTTTCCGGTGAGAGTCCTTGTTTCTTTTTGTAAAGCATTTTTAACTTCAGTGGTGGTGGGAAGTGTTTGGGCGAATGCACTGTATCTGCAGAGATAAAGGGCTACTAACAAGATGAGAAATCTTTTCATGAAGGTTTTTTTACTAAATAAAATTACGCTAAAACCAATACTCCACTGATCTGCCATCCTGACGGCATTTTTATTTGCTATCTTTGCCCTCCGGGTAAAAACCGCCTTCAATGCAAGAATTTCTTTTAGATAAAACACATGATGAACGCAGGCAGGGAACAGCTTTCATGCCTCAGGAATTCCTGACTAAAACATCTTCAAAAAAATTTTATATCGAAAGTTATGGCTGTGCCATGAATTTTGCAGACAGCGAAGTGGTCGCATCAATTTTGCAAACTGAAGGCTTTGGAATTACGCAACAGTTCCAGGAAGCAGACATGATTTTCATCAATACGTGCTCCATCCGGGAGAAAGCAGAACTGACAGTGAGGAAACGTCTGACGGAATTTAGGAAAGTGAAGAAATACAATCCCGGATTGTTGGTTGGTGTGCTCGGTTGCATGGCAGAAAGATTGAAATCGAAATTCTTAGAAGAAGAAAAGCTGGTGGATATAGTCGTCGGCCCCGATGCTTACAGAACACTTCCAATGCTAATAGAAGAAGCGGAGAGCGGACAGAAAGGTGTGAACGTATTGCTCAGCCGGGAAGAGACCTATGGTGATATTGCTCCAATCAGGCTAAGTAGCAATGGAGTCACTGCCTTCGTCAGCATCATGCGTGGTTGTAATAATATGTGTTCTTTTTGCGTGGTGCCCTTTACCCGTGGTCGTGAACGTAGTCGCGATCCCGAATCGATTAATAGGGAATGCAAGCAACTATTTGAAGACGGTTATCGTGAAGTAACATTGCTCGGACAAAACGTAGATAGTTATTCATGGCAGCAATCAGAGGAAGGAGAAAAAGTTTCGTTTGCCGCTCTCCTTGAAATGGTAGCGCAGATCTCTCCTTTGTTGAGAGTTCGCTTCTCTACTTCACATCCTAAAGACATCACGGATGAAGTACTCTTTACCATGATGAAATACGAAAATATTTGCAACTACATTCACTTACCTGTTCAAAGTGGTAGCTCCAGGATCCTTGACCTTATGAACCGTACTTATACCCGCCAGTGGTATTTGAAAAAAGTTGACAGGATAAAAGAGCTGATTCCGGGATGTGGAATTTCAACCGATACCATCAGTGGATTTTGCGGTGAAATGGAGGAAGATCACCAGGAAACACTAAGTCTCATGGCTTATTGCGAATTTGAATTAGCCTACATGTATTATTATTCTGAAAGGCCGGGAACTCTTGCTGAACGAAGATTTGAAGATGACGTGCCACTGGAAACGAAGAAGAGGCGACTCCAGGAAATCGTGGCTTTGCACCGGCACCATTCTCTGAGGGGCATGCAAAAGGAGATCGGGAAAATCCACAAGGTGTTGATCGAAGGAAATTCTAAAAAAAGTGATGAGCATTGGGCAGGAAGAAGTGACAATAACAAAATGGTAGTTTTTCCGAAGAAAGGAAATTTGAAAAAAGGCGATTACGCAAATGTGGAAATTGAGAACTGCACGGCCGGAACATTGATAGGAAAGTTATTCTCTTCCTGGTCTCAATAGTGCTCTGTTTCTGAAAGCGAGATCATAAATTTTTACAATCGAAAATAATGAATGAATCTGCCAACCAAATGCAAAGAAGATTTACAAACATCAAGCAATAGATAATGGATATACAAGCAATAAAAAACAGGTTTGGAATTATAGGCAGTTCACCTGCACTGCTTCATGCGCTTGATGTGGCGGTCCAGGTAGCGAATACGGATCTCAGCGTTTTAATAAATGGAGAGAGTGGAGTAGGAAAGGAAGTTTTCTCTCATATCATCCATTCGCTTTCTGCAAGAAAACACAATCCATTTATAGCAGTTAACTGTGGAGCCATTCCTGAAGGAACGATTGATTCCGAACTTTTCGGGCATGAGAAGGGTTCATTCACCGGCGCGGTGGATGGCCGGAAAGGATATTTCGAAACGGTAAATGGCGGAACAATTTTCCTGGATGAAATCGGGGAAATGCCACTTGGCACCCAGGCGAGATTGCTGCGTGTTTTGGAGGCAGGAGAATACATTCGTGTGGGATCTTCCAAAGTGCAAAAAACTGATGTGAGAGTGATTGCGGCCACCAATAAAGATTTACTTGAGTTTACCCATACGGGCAGGTTTCGTGAAGATCTTTATTATCGTCTAAATACAGTGCCAATACGGGTTCCGGCATTGAGAGACCGGAAAGAAGATATTCCATTGCTGTTTAGAAAATTTGCGGTTGATTTTGCAGATCGTTACAAATCTCCTTCAGTGCAACTGGATGATGAGGCCAGGGAGGAGCTTTCGAATTATCCATGGCCGGGCAATGTGAGACAGTTAAAAAATATCGCAGAGCAAGCGTCTGTTCTTACGAAAGACAAAACGATCACGGGACATGAGATGAGGCAGTTTCTTCCTGAAACGAACTTTACGAGATTGCCTGTTTTGGCTAATCCTGCAAACCAGCAGGGTAATCACAAGGAATTTGCAAACGAAAGAGAAATTCTTTACAAATTATTTTTTGATGTAAAAAAAGACGTAACCGAGTTGAAACGAATGTTTTTCGAAGTTTTACAAAATCCTGCTGTCATCAACGGGAACCACAATTTTCAGCATGAAAACTTGCTGAAGGAATATGAACCCCGCGAACTCTCTACCCCCGCGCTGCAAAAGAGCCGGCCGGTGGTGCTTTCTGAAAATAATATTGACAATCACCAGGAGGTGGAAGAATCGCTCAGTATCATGGACGCCGAAAAGGAGCTCATCATAAAGGCATTGAAAAAACACCGGGGAAAAAGAAGAGATGCTTCATCTGACCTTGGGATCAGTGAACGAACCCTGTATAGAAAGCTTAAGGAATACAATATTAACGAGTAGAAGTTCCTTTAAACTGAACATTCCCTTAACACAATTACAAAATAAAAAAGGATTATTTTGAAAATAAAAATCCCCGGGGAAGCTCCCGGAATATCAGCGATGAAAAATGCTCTACTGGTTGTGCTATTTTTTTGTTTGACAGGGTGTGCTACTTGTAAATATTCAACGAAAGATACGGCGCCGATACCGCCCGAGGTCCAGACTTTCCGGGTAAATTATTTTGAAAACAAGGCACGCTATATCAACCCGCAGCTCACGCCGCAGCTCACTGAAAAATTGAAACAGAAAATCATTGGTCAGACGAGGCTTAGGCAAATCAATACTGATGATGCACACTATGATATAAGTGGATATCTTACTAACTACAGCGTTACCACAACAGGTATTGCCAATCAGAATGCCAGCCAGAACAGGCTCAATGTCACTTTTCACCTGATATTTAAAAATACGTTGGATCCAAAAAAAGATTTTGAATCCGATGTTACTACCAATTACGACTTTTCCGCCCAGCTTACGTTGCCCCAGGCTGAGGCACAACTTAGTGATGATATTGTAAAGAATACAACAGATGCTATATTTAATAAGATTTTCTCAAACTGGTAATCATCAAAAAGTATTTCATGGATAATGCGATTACTTCGGGCGGGCTAAATAATTCTTTCAATAAAAATATTGAAGAGCTTGAACAAGGTGTGAAAGACTATCCCTTCAGCAGTTTATCGCAATACCTGCTTCTGTGTGAGTATAAAAAACAAAAGCATCCTGACTTTGAAAAACATGCCCGCAGCACAGCGCTTTATTTTACAAATCATCACTGGTTGAAATTTCAGTTACACCAGTTAAATGTTGAAGAGGGAATTCGTTCCGGGGGCGAAGATGCAGATATTCAGCAGCAAACAGAAACTTCCGATCATCTTGTCGTACCCACAGAAGAAGCGTTCCTGGCGATTGACGGTGACGATCTGGAAATCGAAGAGGTATTACCCGAAGTTCAGATACTGGGTGATCATATTGATTGGTTAGAAACGGCTGCACCTGCTCAGGCGGATTTTGTAGAAAATGATTTGCCAGGTACCGAAATTCTTGGCTCTCATATCCACGATTATCCTGGTGGCGATGCATTTGAGGATGGAAAAGTCGCAGAGGTTTATGAAGTAATTCCGGAGACAGATTTTTTAGGAACTCATCAAATTGCCGCGCAGCAAAAAACTGATTCAAAAATTATTGAAACAGTGATTTCCG
>JBBSPT010000194.1:0-5799 GCA_038258515.1 Chitinophagales bacterium
AATATACCGTGAGATTATGGACCATCGTACTTGAGATATCTGTACTTATGGCGCAATTTCCAAGCAAAGAAGTTGCACAATTAAGCTATGATTACCGCACGTTGGGCTTAGGTTTTGCAAATCTCGGAAGCATGCTTATGGTCAGCGGAATTCCCTATGACAGCGAAAAAGCAAGAGGAATTGCGGGGGGCATCAGCGCTATCATGACAGGGACTTCTTATAAGACTTCGGCAGAGCTGGCTCAGCACCTCGGTCCTTTCACGAGGTACCAGGAAAATAAAGATCACATGATGCGGGTAATGCGAAATCATCGTGCGGCTGCCTACGATGCAATGGATGCTTACGATGGAATTGAAATAAAACCCCAGGGCATTAATGCAAAATATTGCCCGGATTATTTGTTGAAAGCAGCCACCCGGGCATGGGATGATGCTGTAAAAATGGGTGAACAATTTGGCTATCGTAATGCACAAACCACGGTGATAGCACCTACGGGAACTATCGGGCTTGTGATGGATTGTGACACTACGGGTGTGGAACCTGATTTTGCATTGGTAAAATTTAAAAAACTCAGTGGCGGCGGATATTTCAAAATTATCAACCAGAGTGTGCCACAGGCTTTACGCAATCTAAAATACACTGAAAGCGAAATTGAAAAGATCGTTAATTATGCCAAGGGGCACGCAAGCCTTAACGGAGCGCCGCATATTAACCCGCTTTCCCTTGCGGAAAAAGGATTTACAGGGACTGACATTCAGAAGTTAGAAGCTGCTATGGGTGCCGCTTTCGAGATAGGTTTTGTTTTCAATGTATTCACTCTTGGGGAAGAATGTCTCCAGCGCCTTGGCTTCAAATCAGAACAATACAATGATTTTGGGTGGAGCCTGCTTGAAGCGTTAGGTTTTACCGAAGATCAAATCGAAGAAGCAAATATTTACATATGCGGAACCATGACGGTGGAAGGTGCTCCTTTTTTAAAGGAAGAACACTTGCCTGTGTTTGATTGCGCAAATAAATGTGGACACCTGGGTCAGCGCTACATTCATCACAGCGGGCATATTCGTATGATGGCGGCTACGCAACCCTTTATAAGTGGAGCTATTTCTAAAACGATTAATCTTCCAAACGAAGCCACTTTAGAAGAAATCGCTGAAGCGTATAAATTAAGCTGGCAACTAGGCCTCAAGGCTTGTGCTCTGTATCGCGACGGCTCTAAGTTGTCTCAACCACTTAGTAACAAAAGCGATAAGAAGAAGAGTGTGGAAGTAAATGAAGAGAGCAAGAATGAACCGAGGATTGTAGATATGAGTCAGCTCACGGTGGAAGATCTGCTTGAAGAAATGAACAAGCGGGTGCAAAGCAGTGCGGATACAGCATTGAAACGTCAGCTTGCGATGATAGTGGAACGGCGTTCACTTCCGGCAAAACGCAGAGGCTTTACACAAAAAGCAAAGATTAATGGGCAGGCATTGTTCCTTCGGACTGGTGAATATACCGACGGAACGTTGGGAGAAATATTCATTGATATGGCAAAAGAAGGTGCTACGATGCGTAGTATGCTTAACTGTTTCGCGATCTCAATTTCTATTGGCCTGCAGTACGGAGTGCCTTTGGAAGAGTTTGTGGAAAAATTTGTTTTCACAAGATTTGAGCCTTCAGGAATGGTAGAACATCCGAACATAAAAACGACCACTTCCATCATCGATTTTATGTTCCGTTCTTTAGCTTATGAATACCTGGGAAGGAATGACCTGGTGCATGTATTGGACAAACCAGAAGTAGAGAACCTGGGGAACAATCCATGGGATGAGAATACGCCAACAATCGGAGATCGTGTTCCTGAACTTAGCGAAGTGAGGGTAATTGGTACAAGCAGCAGCAAAGCTCTTGCCTCTAACGGGCACCGGTCGGAGCACAAAAGAGTGAGCGCTTCGTTTGATGCAGTTAACTCAGCGGCAAAAAATATGCAGAGCGATGCACCTGCATGTAATACCTGTGGTCATATCACGATTCGTAGCGGCACCTGTTATAAATGCCTGAATTGTGGAAATAGTATGGGTTGTAGTTAGTACTTGTTTTATACTAAATATGCAAAGCCACCTTTTGGTGGCTTTTGCGTTAGGATGAATTTCCAGAAGCTGCTTTTTTGTTAGTCCAACCTGAAATGCAGCACAGTTGATTATAGCCCGGGGGGAAATAATCTGCAAATTTTTTCGTTGCTATTATCCGAGACTCGAAATATTCTTAGGTTCTTGTGACTGCCCATTATATTTATTTACAATCATTCAAATGAAAATATCCTCCTTTATAATTTTTCTATTTATTTGCGCAACGACGCATTCCCAGGTTGGTCCGGCTCTAAACCTTCCCAAAGACGCGAAAGTAGAAGGGCACATTGTGGACATGCGAACAAAAGAGCCGAAAAATAATGAGCTTATCGTATTCCGCAGCGAGAAAAATAAAAATGAATACCAGGCTATAAGTGATGAAAGCGGAACTTTTTCCACCCGGCTCCCAACCGGCGATAAGTACGATATTTTTATATTAGGATTTAATGACTCCACAAGCTATAACGTGTTGGATATCCCTGCTTTGGGGCCAAACTCTTTTTACAAAAATCCGTTCTCGGTAAATCTGGAATTTGATCCTCCAAAAACATTCGTATTGGAAAACGTAGAGTTCGATTTTGGAAAGTCTTCTTTAAGACCTGAATCTTCGGCAACGCTCGATAATCTTGTTGATTATCTGAATCGTAAAGCCTCTGAGCGAATAGAGGTCGGCGGGCACACCGACAATGTCGGAAGCGATCAAAAAAATCTTGTTCTTTCCCTTGAACGAGCGAAATCAATTGTTCAGTACCTGGTTGCGAAGGGAATCGACAATGACAGGCTCGTCGCAAAGGGATACGGTGCAGAGGAACCCATAGAGGACAATGCGACAGATGAAGGGAGACAAAAAAATCGCCGCACTGAAGTGAAAATTCTCGAACAGGTTCAACAATGAAATGATAGCATTGCTTTAATTTGCAATCTGCTCACCCCACAAACTGATTAATTTTTGCATAGCCCTTAGCCCTAGGTTGTACATTTGTTTTTATGACATCTTCCTATTTTACCTACAATAAATCAAAAGTATTGCAGGCTTTACGTTACCATTTTATCACAAGGAAGGAAATCAAGATAATGCTGATTGTTGTAAATATTTTTGCGATCGTGGCTGCAGGACTTTATTTTTTCAAGAAAGTATCCGCTTACGCATTTCTGCTGAGTTCATTTTTATGGTTTATGCTAATGATCTCCTTTTGGTACCTGCTTCCCAATATCATTTATCGCAAGGCTGCTACGTTCAAAGACAGGTTCAAAGTAAGTTTCGAGGATCAACACATGTTCATTGAAAACGAGAGAGGGAGCCGAAGCTGGCCATGGACGGCGTTCAGCACGGTCATAGAAAGCCCGCATTTCTTCCATCTGTATTTTGATAGTCGTTCCTTTTTTATAATTCCCAAAGACGCATTTGAAATTGAAAGTTTACAAACGGTAAGAAAGTTTCTCAAAGAAAAAATAAGGCATTGACGGAATCTAAAGTGATCGGGGTTTGACCAGTTAAGAATCTATAAATTCTTTTCCATTATCCGGTGGGGAATAGATAGCTCCAAAAATTGATCGCCAACTATTTTATAACCAACTTTTTCATAAAACCCGATAGCGGTAAGTCTCGCATGCATCATTATTTTTTTGTAACGCATATCCCTTGCAACATTCTCAGCAAAGTTTAGCATGGCCGCACCGATTCCTTTTCCCTGTAAATTATTTTGCACAGCCATTTGACGGAGTCGTACACATTGCTCGTCTTTTCGTGTGAGCAGGCAACAGCCAAGCATTCTTTCTTCCTCAAAGGCGCCGATGAGAATATCATTTCGCTCCTTGTCAAGTTCTTCGGCTTCAAAAGTAAGGTTCAGAGGCTTTCGCAAAAGTTCATGCCGCAACCGCAACATCTGTTGATATTCTTCGGTACCGTAATCTATTTGTTTGATAGGCATAAAGAAAAATGATGGAGGTTTGGAGCGTCAGATAAAAATACAAATTTTATCTATTGTAATTTTTCTCGTTGCTCAGACTTTTCGCGGTGAAGCTCTTTAATTCAGGGAAAAACTGATTATAACAATTCTTAAACTCTTCATAATGTTCATTGAAAATACGAAAGGCTTGAGTTGATTCGTCGAGGTAAGCTGCTCTGCGCACAAGCCCATTAAAGCTTTTTTCTATGCCTTCCCTTGTACGGTAATTGTAGAGCCAATTTTGCTTCTTCATAAAGGGAAACATCAATTGAAAAGGAACCGGAAATAGATCGAAATTTTTGTCAAGAGAATCGTAGGTATGAAGTGCGAATTTTTCCAGGCCACCAGAATCAACATATTGTGCATTGTCGAGCGCAAGAAAATGATCAAAAACAACGTCAACGAAAGCGCCGGAATACAAACGATAGGAAGGTCGAAAATAATTTTTCGCTTCGGCGGTCGCAGGATGTACATCAGTGAAAGTATCTATGAGCCTGTGCAGATCAATTCCTTGCAGTATCCCGGGCGAATAATTAAACTTTTTCTTCCCCTTTACAAAATCACTGATCATATTTCCAACCAGAATTTCGGGTTCATTGAATGATAAATATGCATGTGCCAAATAATTCATCTGTAAAATTACCTTCAATCCCTAATATTCAGACGCTGGTTCGGGCCTTAAGTTGGCATATAATTTTCTTCATTAATAGATAAATCAAAAACAATTATCATGGCAGATAAAAAAAGAATAGTACAACCCACTGAAGGATCTCAGGATTTAGGAAGGGAAACCAACCGGGAAGTCGTTGGACGCCCTTCTGCTGGATCAAACACCCAACTGCTTATCACAGCAAAGGGAGGTTCAAAAAAGAAAAAAAAGAATTCGCAAGAGGGTAAGGCCAAACCAACTGGCAAAGCTTTCCTTCGCGCAGATGAAACTGATGAATAGCTGCACGTATAGATGCTATCAAGCATTTTAATGTGTCTTTTATTTTCAATTTAATTGTAGATGTTTTTCCTCAAATGGCCAGGGTTGTATCACGAATAATCTCTCTTCATTCAATCTTTTCAAAGTTTAATTTAAAAATACAATCTAACGATGGATGCATCTCTGGCGGATCTTTCAAAGATTTCAAAAAGGAAATTGAAGTCACTTGTGGGGCATGAAGAAAAAACAGCCCGGGCTGCAAATCTTGTTTACGTCTCTGACAAAGAACCGGGAATAGAAAGAAAAAAAACAGGAGAAAGATTCGGGTATTTTTTTAAAGGAAAAAAAATTAAGGACGATGAGGAATTGATCCGGTTCAAACATTTAGTTATTCCTCCGGCATGGACAAATGTTTGGATCTGTGCGAAAGAAAACGGTCACTTGCAGGCGACAGGAGTCGATGCCAAAGGAAGGAAACAGTATAAATATCATCCGCATTGGAACTCCCTTCGAAATCACACGAAATTTTACAGGCTCACAGATTTCGGTAAAGTGCTACCTACGATAAGAAAGCGTCTCGTCGCTGATCTTAAACTTCCAGGATTACCGGTAAACAAGGTATTGGCTGCAGTGGTTACTTTGATGGAACGTATAAATATCAGGGTTGGAAGCAGCTTCTACGAAAAAGAATATGGCTCATACGGTGTGACCACTTTGAAGGATAAGCATGTTAAGTTCAATGGAAACGCTGTCCACTTCTCATTTGTAGGAAAAAAAGGAATTAAACATCAGAAGACTTTAAAAAATAAGAAGC
>JBBSPT010000195.1:0-5778 GCA_038258515.1 Chitinophagales bacterium
CCGGTTAAGTAAAAGTTTTTTGCAATAGGCTGGATCGGCCCATAAGAATAAGCAGCCTCAATCACCCGCAGATCCGCCCCCGTAGATGCGGAAGATATTGCTGTTTCTTCTCTTTTCTGCAGTAAATAAGTGTAGATATTATTTTTGATAGCCTGTTGCCGGCTGATGTCTAAAAACACCCGTTCTTTTTGAGGAATTTTTTCAAGGAGGTAGTTGTTTTCAGCTATTTGCGACTGAATCTGCCTTTTTTCTAAAAGTATATTTTTCCGGATATTGGCAATGTTCTCAAAGATGTCGTCCTTAATCCGCATGATTTCTGCATTGGCGAGCATGAGGGCATCATTGCGCTCGCCTGTTACACTCTGCAATTTTTCGGCTTGCACTTCTGCGTCATACAGTTTACTGAGCAAGCCTGAAAGAGTACCGTCGCTCAATAACATCAAAGAAGGAACAGTCCCGGTTTGCTTTCCTTTGCTTCGTGCATAATTGTTGACCTCGTTGAGAAGATCAAGTTGCAGGTCGAGCTGGCTGTTCTTCTCATCCAGCGATTTTACTTTTCCATAGTACGAACTGGCTTGTGTTCCAAGATCCACCACAAAATCGCTGGATTTGTAGGCGGCTATATTTTTTTCTACACTGTCCAGTTGGTATGTTACCAATGAAAGGCGATCATCAATAAACTGGAGAGTACGCACGGCAATCTCGTTTTTATCTTTGATACCATTCTTGTTGTATAATTCGAAAATTTTGTTAAGGATATCTTTTCCTTTTTCCGGAACAGGGGTTTGCAGCGAAACATTCAAAACCGTTGAAGAGTAGGAATAAGGTGAAATACTAAGGCCGGAACTTAGTGCACCTGCCACTCCCGATGCGCCGGAAAACTTTACAAAATAATTTTTTCCAATTACGTTCGGGTTGTATTCATGATTGACAGCAAGCCGGATCAATTGATTATCCAACACTACAGTAGAGTCAAATGGGACAGATTTATTATCAATTACAATCACTTTCTTTTTCCAGTCTACAGAAAAATAGTACTTCGTCCATGAATTGAAGTTCTCCCTATCCATCACGCGAAACTCAACTGGAGAGTTGGCTTTGTACAACTCCTCAGTTTGGACATTTCCCTCATTGTAGACCGCTCCGAAAAGATCAAGTTCTTTTACAACCTCCTGCATCAGGTCGGTAGAACGCATTACCAGGATCTCATTATCCACTATCTTTTTTTCACTGAAAATATTCAATGCATCCAGTACTTTAGAATCTCCGCCACCTTTGTTCGGATCTTTTAATAATACTCTTCCCGCTGCCACGTATATTGGCACTTTTGACCTAAGATTGATATAAGCAATAAGCAATGAAATGGAAACCGTAATCAAAAACAACGGCCAGAAGGGCAAGTATTTATAGATGACCTGCTTGAAGATATTGGTCTCTGCCTTTTCCTTAAAAAATTGGTCTTCGTCCATCGATTTTTTAACTCTGGCTTACCTAAAAACCTGGTTTAAAATGAGAAAAACAAAAGAGATTCCCGCGGTGATATATGATATGATCTGAGCTGTGTTTCCCTTTTTTATATTCGAAGGCTCCACATATACAACATCATTTGGCTGCAAATAAAAATACGGAGAATAAAATATCGAGCTGTCAGTCAGATTCAGCCTTTTGAATTCCTTGCCATCCTCTTTTTCTCTTATAACAAGAATATTGTCAGTTCTGCCTTTTTCGCCAATGTCTCCGGAGCTCGCCAACGCATCAAGGATTGTCATATTTTCAACGGTTATTGGCAGCACCTGTGGCGACACGGCACCCATCATTGTTACATGCCTGTTCGCTATTCCAACACTTACAACTACTTCTTTCAGATACGGAACCAATGATTTTTCCAACAGGGCTTTCAATTCCTTTTTTGTCATCCCCGCCACTTTGATAATACCAAGTTTAATGAAAGATATCTCACCGGAATCATCTACAAGATAACCGGTGAGTCCGCCGGATGCATCCTGCGGAGCATTAAAAATTGCAATATCAGGACTTAGACCCGCAACCGTGATCTGGAGCAAATCATTTTTTTGAATTTTGGTGCCCAGGTTTTTAGTGATGAGATTGCGGAGCGTGGTATCACGCTGTATGTTTTGAAAATAGGTTGTGTTTTTTGCCGGAGTACAGGAAAAAAAAGTGAGAAGAACGATGGAAGAAAAATACAGAACGTTTTTAATCGTGAGCTGGAAATACGCGGGTGCAGGCTTATGCTTTTTGGCCGTAATGCCTACGGTGATTTTATCAACAGGATTGGAAGAAGGTAAGTTATACATAGCAGTTAAAAAACAGACAGGAGATAAACTTCCTGAAATAGTTTTTAATTGTTCACAAATCTAAACAATTTAGACTTATCGGTTTGTGTTTGAAAATAATAAACTTACCCGGTAGGCCGGAAAGATTTGTTAGTAGAATTTATACCGCAGAGGCTTCTCTTTTGAGGGCTTTGTAAATTTGGAAAACTCCATAGGTCGCACCAATAACAATGAGAAAAACAAGTCCACTATCCATTGGACATAAAGGATCCAATGTGTCGCAACCTGGATCGCCCGGGCCACCGGGACCTGCGCTAACAATAACCGGGATTGCTAAGAATAAAAAGAACAAAATGAAAGAAGTCAGCTTCCTGAAAGAGTAGTTTCTCATGAGTAAAAATTGTCAAAACGAAGATATGAAAAAATGAATAACCTCTATATAACCGCTAAAAATTAATATAACAAAGTTGTGAGCAAGTTCGCGGTAGCCTGAGACCGTTATACATTCTAAATTATGAATGATGCTGCTGAGAAATCGCCTGAGAACTTCAAAATTATCCAACAAATATTACAACACTACATTCAAAGTCTCCCTCGTTTGATCAGGTTTTGTTACCGATAATTTATAAAGCCCCTTTAAAACTCCTGGCGCCACCGGGCACTCTTCGACTCCATTCCTATCATGTTGAATTTTATGCTTCTGAACAGCTTGCCCCTGCAAATTGTAAAGTACGAGTAAATAGGTGCCAGGGTTTTGCATCGGAAATGACAGTTGAATTTTGCCCCGCCCGAAAGATCCTGATATCACCTTCAACTGAGGATTGTCTCCCTCAGTGCTCACTCGTAAAATTTTGGTGTAGCTGATCTCTCCGGATTTATTGGATGATTTTATTCGATAGTAGTGAATGCCCGTTGCACCGTTTACATCTATCCATTTATAGTTATTTGAATATCTATTTGAAGCGGGCATCCGGTATACTTCCGAGAAACTTTTTGAGTCGGAAGATTTTTCCACGCTGTAATTAACGATTTCCAGCTCCTGCTGCGTTTCCCATCCTATCTCCACCATCTGCTTTTTTGAGATTGCCGTGAAGTTTGAAAACTTAAGTGGAAGTGCACCCAGGGCAATATTTCTAAAAACAATCCGGAAGCGATTGGGGTTGGTAGAAGCCGGATCGCTATTGAATGTCACATTCTTTGATGAAGTGCCATTTATGTCAACCAGAGTTTCAGTCTTCAAATAATCATCCTGTAACACCGCTTCCAATCCCGGCTGGGCAAGAGAAGTGGCGACAAATTCCAGGAGGTAGGTTGTTTGCCTCATTCCCCAAATTTTATAAAATATAGTGTCTGTCAATTCGATCGTGTGCCTGCGCTCAATCACTAAAACAGTATTCTGGCGCAACATCCCACAGTTCTCCGAAAAGTTAGACATTTTCCGCGCATCCTTTCCATCGAGTCCGCTGTTGTATGTGTCTCCAAATTGTATTAACACGCCGTCAACTATAAATCGTGAATTGTCTGCTTCATATCCATAAACATTCGTCCGGAAATCAGCGCTGGCAGTCGCAGGCGAGAGCGGAGAACAAATGGAATCTGATGACGTAAACAAAACCGCCACAAACAGGATGAGTGATGTAAGAGTTTTCATGGAAGTACAGGATTATTAATGGGTATCAGGACGGCCGGGTTTCTGCACAAGGCCGTCTCAATATGGAAAACGCATTTCTTAAAAAAAAAGTATTTGAAAAAAAGAAAGGTTATAAACTGATCTAATTAAAAATGAACCAGGAAATGAAAATCCCTTAACCCCTGAGAATGTGGTTTTCGGATATAATTTAGAATCACTTAAAACATGACATTTAAGTGTTCTTTTTCGCCGTCAGGTTTTGTTACTTCAAGTTGGTAGATGCCATGGGAAAGAGCAGAATTGTACCGGATCTGTTCGACCGTATTAGCAGCCTGGTGTTGAAGTTGACGGGAAAGCAAAACCGCTCCAGACTTGCTGATGAGTTTCACCTGGTATTGTCCTTCCGGTTCATTTTGGAATTGAAGGTGAATCATGCCATGATTGACCGGATTGGGATAAACTGAAAGTTGTCTCCATGAACCTTCCATAAGAACTTTCACAATTGATGTCCAACTATTATTGCCGGCGAAATTGTTCTCACGAATACGGTAATGATTGTAGCCGGGCACCGGTCGGTCATCGTCCAGGTTGTAAGAAGCATTTCCGGATTGGCCTCCCGACGCCGAAACAACAGACAGCGTGGTGAAATGAATTCCATCGATTGACTTTTCAACATTGTAACTGATGATATCTTTCTCTGCTTCAACCTGCCATTTTACTTTAATAACGTTCCTTTCGCGAAAAGCCTTCAACGCGATGAACGACAATGCCAGAGTTGAGCCTGGCGTAAATACAATTTGAAAGCGATCACCAGCGGCGGAGCCGGCACTATTTTCTATCTTGAAGTCTGCGAAAGTTGTATCAGTCAGGCTTAGGGGTGTTTTGGTCCCGAGATATCGATCTTCAAGAAAGGCTTGTAATCCATTTCCATTTATGTTGTTTGAAATAACCTCAAACTTGTAGGACCGGCCCTGCCGGGCAGATAATTGGATGAAAACCGTATCCTCTCTAATTGGTATTTTCCTTCTCTCTACAGAAAGAAGCGAGGCAGCGACCCGCACGCTAAGATTTTCACCTGAATTCAATAATTTTCTTGCATCCATTCTATCAACTTCGTTACTGTAGTCGTTGCTAAAGGAATTCAATATCCCATCAACTAATTCCTGTCTTCCGTCTGCCGAAACAATATAAAGGTTGGTTCTAATACTCGTTTCTATGTTTGGCTTTGTTTGGGGAGTTGTAAACAAAGTGCTTCCACCTGCCTTGGCAGATTCAGTAAAGTCAACTGTTCCGCTACCTCCTGAAGTTTGTACCAGAAAAGCCTGTCCGCTTTGAATGAAATTATTCACTGATCCGGAAGGCCCATAGCTGCCCTTACCGGGTGTAACCTCGTAATCACCGGATGTCGTATTCCTGATGAATGTTTGAAAAGCACCAAGATTGAGACTGCTCCCTAACCTCGGATCCCAAACCTGGAACACATCGCTTACGTTTGGAGACCTGGTAATATTGCGAAAATCGATTGCTGAAGCGTAGGGATTTCCAATAGATTCAAAACTGTTGACGGCGACATTCGTTTGCGGAGGAAGATTTGCAGGAGTAAACAATGTTCCTTTTGTACGAAGAACAGTCGCGACAGGATCCTGGTTGTAGGCATTTACACTCCTATCCCCTCTCACTAATATAAAATATCCTTTTTGATTGTAGATAGGCGTTGCATCCGTGTTTGGAGGACCATCATAACCATTGCTAACCGAGTTGAAAACTTTAATAGATGGACCCGCATTTGTTTGTTCATCGAAACCAGGAGTAAGTTGACTTTTGGCGTTAGGGACATCGCTTGTGAGCATGGTC
>JBBSPT010000196.1:0-5768 GCA_038258515.1 Chitinophagales bacterium
AACAACGTTAAAAGGAATAAATAGGACCACAGGATTTTTCCCATAATCAGTAGCTTTGCGGTTACAATATACTCACTTTATATTACCGGATTTAAAAGAAAAAATAAATAAAACAACATCAAAAATGAGAATTGCAATTGTAGGCGTCACCGGCCTCGTAGGCACTAAAATGCTGCAGGTATTGGAAGAACGAAATTTTCCTGTTACAGAATTAATTCCTGTCGCCTCAGAAAAATCAATTGGAAAGGAAATCACTTTCAGGAATAAGAAGTACAAGGTGGTATCAGCAGAAGATGCCATTGCTGCCTGTCCTGATATTGCTTTATTCTCTGCAGGCGGCAGCACCTCGCTGGCCCTGGCACCGCAGTTTGCAGCAGCGGGAATTACAGTCATTGACAACTCATCCGCATGGAGGATGGACCCTGAAAAAAAGCTGGTAGTGCCCGAAGTAAATGCACAGGTGCTTACTGAAGATGATAAGATAATTGCAAACCCAAACTGCTCAACAATACAAATGGTTCTGGTGCTTAATCCTCTGCATAAAAAGTATCGCATCAAAAGGGTAGTGGTTTCTACCTATCAAAGCGTAACGGGTACTGGGGTAAAAGCTGTGCAGCAAATGCAGAATGAGCGTGAGGGGAAACAGGGTGGTGAGATGGCTTATAAGTACCAGATTGATAAAAATGCTATTCCTCAAATCGACATTTTTACAAATAATGGCTACACGAAAGAGGAGATGAAGATGGTAAACGAAACCCGAAAGATCCTGGGTGATGATAGCATCCGGTTGACAGCAACCTGCGTTAGAATTCCTGTTGTGGGTGGGCACAGCGAAAGCGTAAACATTGAATTCGAAAATGATTTCGATCTTGAGGAAGTCCGCGAAATTCTACAGAATTCACCGGGGTTGGTTGTTGAAGATGATCTCGAAAATCACCTCTATCCAATGCCTCTCACATCTCATGAAAAAGACGAAACTTTCGTAGGACGTATTCGCCGGGACGAATCCCAAAAGAATACGCTCAACTGCTGGATCGTCAGTGACAACTTAAGGAAAGGAGCGGCTACCAATGCAGTGCAGATTGCCGAATATCTCGTTAAAGAAAAAGCAATGGGCCAGGCCATGGAAAACTGAAGCCGGGTGAAGCCTGTTGCTAATGATATAAAAGTTCGGGAAAATTCATGGATTGCGGCTATTGCTGCCCGTAAACTTAAGTGCGACAAGGTTGCTATCGTAATAGGGGACAAGGTTCATCTGCACAATACCACGAAGATTTCTTTTTTGAATGATGAGCGTTGGCTAAAGCATGAGTTATGTCATCTAAGGCAGTTCCGCGAAAATGGCTTTCTCCTTTTCATTATTAAATATGTATGGGAAAGTTTGCTTCACGGTTATTACAAAAATAAATACGAAGTAGAAGCGCGGGAGGCCGAAAGTCTTTAGACTGGCTGCATTTTAGTTCATCGTTTACATTGACTTTCATGAAAGGATCCCGAAATGATTTGGTTGAAATTCTGGAAAGAAATCAAATGATCTTTCATCCTGTTGTGACATGGGATTTGGTAAAGGAAAAAATTGTGAGATTCGATTTCTCCATTGACAATAAGGAACTTGCTCAAATCGGGTCTGCTGATAACTTCGGTTTTAATAATTACGTCTCAAGGCTTTTAGAAAAAAGTGAAGCTAAATTTGGCTTCGGAGGATACAATGAATTAAGAAACCTTTACCTGGCGAGCAGCTTATTTGATAACGATTTAATTTCCGGAGAAAATGATTCTATCGATGGCCCCAGAAAGCTGCACATCGGTACCGATATTTGGGGAGAGGCTGGAACTGAAATTTTCGTACCACTCGATGGAACCGTTCATAGCTTTAATTTTAATGATCATCCAGGCGATTATGGACCAACAATAATTCTTGAACATGTTTTGGATTATGCAACTTTCTATACTCTTTACGGCCATTTGAGTCTCAATGATATTGATACTATCGGCGCAGGAACTTTTTTCAGTTCCGGCGACGTGTTGGGTCATTTTGGAAGTTCGTCAGAGAATGGTGGCTGGCCGCCACATCTTCATTTCCAGGTAATTCATGACGTTGGTGATTTCAAAGGGGATTATCCCGGCGTGTGCAGGTTAAGTGAAAGAGATTACTTTTTGCAAAATTGCCCTGACCCGGATTTGATGCTAAAAATGACCCGTTTCGTGAAAGAATAGAGGACTTAGTTTTTAGTGAAGGCTTTGTGCTAATACGTCCGACTAAAGCCGAATGTATTCTGATGAAATATATAACGTCAAAACACCGTTATAGAATTTTTAAGGTTTCGCAAAAGAGAAAGTTTGAAAAAACTGCAGTTCCGCCCCTCTGAAATTTCACTTCTATCAAGTTTAAAACAATAACGCTTCGACGGTGTTAAATAGTTATTGTTGAAACTGCCATGTTTGCTGGACTAAGATCATCATTGATTGTGAAAGTGAGCCAAATGGAGAGGGAGGTTGAAGTTTCATGAAAACAGTTTTCATTTTCCTCTTTAAGGCTAAATCTTTACTTTATTTAAAATCGTAATTTTATAAATAATCTCAAAAGATGGATATAAGTCCCGGACCGCTACTTTCAACAATCAATACTCCCTCAGATCTAAAAAAGCTCGACCGGGCTGAACTTCACCGGCTGAGCGAGGAATTAAGGCAATACATTGTTGACGTGGTTAGTGTACATGGCGGACATTTTGGCGCAAGTCTTGGTGTGATTGAATTAACCGTCGCACTTCATTATGTTTTTAATACTCCCTACGACCAATTAGTTTGGGACGTAGGCCATCAGGCTTACGGCCATAAAATACTGACCGGCCGTCGCGAAAATTTTATATCCAACCGGAAATATAAAGGGCTGAGCGGGTTTCCAAAAAGGACTGAAAGCGAGTATGATGCATTCGGGGTTGGACATTCTTCGACATCTATTTCTGCGGCACTTGGTATGGCGATGGCATCACATTACAAAGGTGAGAACGACCGGCAACACGTGGCAATTATAGGAGATGGCGCAATGACGGCGGGGATGGCTTTCGAAGCACTGAATCATGCAGGAATCGAAAAAAGTAACCTGCTCATTATCCTGAATGATAATTGCATGAGCATTGATCCAAATGTGGGTGCGCTCAAAGAATACCTTACAGATATCACGACGTCACAGACCTACAACAAGCTTCGTGATGATTTTTGGAAAGCCCTTGGAAAACTTCCTGCAAAAAGATTCTCAAGGAAACTTGTCTCAAAATTAGAAGCGGGACTAAAAGGAATTTTAAGCAATAGCAGCAATCTTTTTGAGGCATTAAATCTTCGCTACTTTGGGCCTATTGACGGCCACAATATCACAAAGCTTGTAGATATCTTAAAAGACATAAAAGATATTCCCGGCCCAAAGCTTTTGCACATCAAAACTGTAAAAGGCAAGGGTTATGATCTGGCAGAAAAAGATCAAACTGTCTGGCATGCACCTGGATTATTTGATAAGATCACCGGGGAAATATACAAGAAGAAGTTTGACATCCCTCAGCCTCCAAAGTACCAGGATGTTTTTGGCCACACAATTATTGAGCTTGCAGAAAAGAACAAGGCAATTATGGGTGTGACGCCGGCGATGCCCAGCGGCAGTTCTCTCAAATTTATGATGGAGAAAATGCCCGATCGGGCTTTTGATGTTGGCATTTGTGAACAACATGCGGTAACACTCAGCGCAGGACTGGCTACGCAGGGAATGCGGGTCTTTTGCAATATTTATTCTTCATTTATGCAGCGGTCCTATGACCAGGTAATACATGATGTTGCCATACAAAATTTACCTGTTGTATTTTGTTTGGACAGAGCAGGCCTTGTTGGCGAAGATGGCCCCACGCATCATGGCGCATACGATATCGCTTACATGCGATGCATACCAAATATGATCGTGAGCGCTCCCATGAATGAAAGTGAGCTAAGAAATCTGATGTACACAGCCCAGTTGGAATCAACCACCAGTCCCTTTGTAATTAGGTATCCCAGGGGAGCGGCAGTAAAGGCTGAGTGGAGAAATGAGATGAAAGAGATAACAATTGGTACTGGCAGAAAACTAAAGGAAGGGGATGAACTTGCTATCTTAAGTTATGGCCATCCCGGAAATTTTGCAGCCTCTGCAATCAATGATGCAGCAAGAGAAGGTATAAAGGTGGGGCATTATGATATGCGTTTTGTAAAGCCACTCGACGAAACCTTGTTGCATGAAGTATTTCATAAATACACCAAAGTAATCACAGTAGAAGACGGAACAGTGAAAGGTGGTTTCGGTTCGGCCATCCTTGAATTTATGGCGGAGCACAATTACCAGGCACAGGTGGAAATCTTAGGAATACCTGATCGCATCATTGAGCATGGAACTCCGAAACAATTATATGAAGAAGCCGGCTTCGATTCCAATCATATTCTGGCAGCGATAAAAAACATGTCGAAAGTTGAGGTTGATAAACTGATTGCGAAATAAAGTCTCTCTATACTTTTTTTTATCCAACCGAAGCTGTTTTACCTTCTTCCTTGCCCTTCTCTCGTTGGTGATTTTTGTTCCGGCCATGTTGCGGGCTGACCCGTTTTTTGATCGATTGGCAGTACAGCCTTTATCCGTGAGGTAGTTTCCGGATCTTCTGAAGCCATGTAGGCTAAGATCGCCGTTAGTATTGCGTTGTTGCGTACATCATCAAAAACTATTTTGTCGTAGGTATCGCGGTTGGTATGCCATGTGTAGATGCCATACAGCCAACTAAGAGAACTCAATGAAAAGGCTGGCGCTCCGGCCGCGACAAAAGATGCAAAGTCCGATCCGCCGCTACCCGGAACTCCCGGAAAAGAAGTTGCGATTTGGTTGCGAATACTGTCAGGAACTGAAGAAAGCCATCTTCCTATATATTCATATGAATTTAGAAACCCTTGCCCCTGGATTTCGACGACCCTGCCTGTACCGTTGTCCTGGTTAAAAACAGCATGAATATTTTTTACAATTTCAGGATGGTCTTCTACAAATGCACGCGACCCATTCAAGCCTTGTTCCTCGCTTCCCCAGTGACCTACCAGGATTGTTCTTTTTGGATTTGGATAAACTTTTTTCAGTATCCTCATCGCTTCCATCATTGTAATCGTACCTGTGCCATTATCAGTTGCCCCTGTAGCTCCATCCCATGAATCAAAGTGAGCAGAAAGCACAACATACTCGTTTGGTTTCGTTGATCCTTTTATTTCCGCGATGGTGTTGAAGGTGGGAACCATGCCCAACTCTTTCGATTCTACAAAAACACTGAGCGACGGTTGAGTGCCATTCTCCGCGAGCCTGTAAAGCAATCCATAATCTTCAAGCGCTATATCTATAGTTGGAATTTTTTTGGTGTAAGCGGAAAATATCTTGTCAACCCCGAATCCGTTTGACCAATTGTTTGTGATGACACCAACCGCTCCGGCTTTTTCAAGTGCTTCCGGCAGCGTGATTGTGTTGTACCCAGGATTGATAATTCTTTTTCTCCACGCCGCGGTTAGAGAGTCCCTGTTGCGCTGCATCTTTGCCATCGAATTTTTTGTGCCGAATTCAGTCCAGTTGTAATCAGGACGCCCGGTAGGTTGATTCATGGAAATCATTACAAATTTTCCTTTCACTGATGCCAGCCATTTCTGGAAGGAATTAGAATCCGACGCGTCAGTGAGAATAACAACCGGTGCTGTAACGGTCTTTCCATTCGTGGACGGACTCC
>JBBSPT010000197.1:0-5754 GCA_038258515.1 Chitinophagales bacterium
AGCGGGGCTCATAGATTTGCTGTTCGCCAAGCAACACCTGTTCGTCAACAGGAACTTTTCTGAAGCTCACATTGGCTATGTTTCCACAAATCATACAAATTGCATGAAGCTTGGTAATGTAATCAGCAATTGCCAGCAGGTTGGGCATCGGGCCGAATGGCCTGCCCATATAATCCATATCAAGCCCTGCTACAATAACACGAACTCCTTTTAGAGCAAGTATTTCGCACACAGAAATTATCTCTTCATCAAAGAATTGTGCCTCATCTATTCCGACAACGTCAACATTCTCAGCAAGACGAAGTATGGCTTGAGAACTGTCGACCGGTGTAGAAGGGATTTTCTTTTCATCATGACTTACAATCTTCAATTCATCATAGCGCACATCTACTGAAGGCTTAAATATTTCTGCCCTCAAATTTGCGATTCGAACCCTGTTCAATCTTCGGATGAGTTCTTCCGTTTTCCCGCTGAACATGCTTCCGCAAATAACTTCGATCCACCCTCTGCGTTCACCTTTATAATTCGGTTCTATGAACATTTTTTGTATTTCATTTTACTTTTCAATTTGTAACTTAGCCCTTTTTGCAACGTTAATGATTTATAATAATTCGCCGCAAAGATTTTCCGGGAATAATCAATATTTAAACGTGAGATGGATAGAGTGACCACACTCATAAAGAAATTACAAAGCCAGGTTGATGCCAATGCTGGCGCACCTGCATTGCTTACTACGGCCCGCATGCTCGTGGCTGAACTGCTGACGACGCGGAGCGCAATCACTGAATCAAATTATGAAAAAGTGGCGGTTGTCTTACCCTGCGTAGTCAACATTCTCGAAGAGCAAACTGATAATGGTGATGAGGAAAGCAGTGAAAAAAAAGTGATAGAGGTGCTGCAGGTTGATGAGAAAGAAATTGAAGAGGAGTTAGAACAAATTAAAAGAAAAGCTGAGGTGGTAAACGCCCTGACTGCCCATGCAAAGCCGGATTTTCACTATGACCCGATAGAAGATTTGCCAACTCTTGCGCATCAAACTCCTTTAAAAAGAAATCAAACTCCTGAAGACGTTTCCTTTGATTACCCTGAGTCTTTAAATGACAGGTTGAAAGAAGTTAAAATCGAACTATCAGAGAAACTTAATGAAAGTCCCATTAAGGATTTAAGAAAAGCCATTGGCGTAAATGACAGGTATGTTTTTGTAAATGAATTGTTTCGCGGCGATGAAGCGATGTATGAGCGCAGCATAAAGACGATCCAAAATTTTTCCATTTATGCGGAAGCCGAATATTGGATCAAAAGAGAACTAAAAATCAAAATCGGCTGGCACGACAGTCATCCGGTCGTAAAGCAATTTGACCAGTTAATTAAAAGGAGATTCGCCTGAGACCGCGTTATCAAACTTTACCACGATTGTTACCGCCGAAAATATTACTATTGATGTAGCTCATAATTTTATCCGAGGCACCGGCGTTATTATAAACATATTCGGCTGCCGCTGTCCCTCTCGATACGATCTCTTCCGGTTGCGATAATAACTTGTTCACAACATCTTCCAATTCAACAGCACTTTCGATGCTGATGGCTCCGGAACAAGCGATTAACTCCACAGCCTCAAAATTATTTTCATATTCCGGTCCAAAAATTACCGGTTTGCCATATACAGCAGCCTCAAGAATATTGTGAAGTCCGTTATAGCCAAAGCCGCCACCAACATACGTGATCGTTGCATACTTATACAACCGTGATAAAACTCCGATCTTGTTAATTATGAGACAATGCACAGTTTCCTTAGAGGCAGTTAGAATTGATGAACCTGATTCATTCTTCAAATTTTCAATTAACTCGGAGTAGGTGATCGACGCTGGAAAATTCCTGCCGACCTCTGCGATATTTTCTGCGTCCACTTCATGCGGCGCTATGATGAATTTTATTTCCGGGTGCTGTTTTACAAAATGGGTCCATTCAGCTTCATCATCTTCCCAGGTGCTTCCGGCGACAACCACCGTACTATCGCCACAGAATTCCGGAATACCAGAAACGTCAACAAAATTCCCGGAAATGTTGATGACCCTGTCGCAGCGGGTATCTCCTGCGACCGTTATTTTCCCTTCTGGCATTAGTTGTAATAATTGTTTTCCCGAACTTTCGTTCTGAACAAAAAAATGAGCGAACGCCTCAAGTATTTTCCTCCAAAACTTCCCGTACCATTTAAAGAATGGCTGAGTATTCATAAACACTCCGGAGATAAGAAGGACGGGTATATTTCTTTTCTTCAATTCCCGGAGGTAATAGTGCCAGTATTCATACTTTATCCAGAGGACAAGATCTGGTTTTAGAAGATCAACGAGCTTTTTTGCATTCGAAGGGGAATCCATAGGCAAATAATACACGTGATCAAACTCGGGATTGTTCTTTACAATATCATATCCTGAAGGTGAAAAAAAAGTGATAACGATAGTAGCCCCGGGATAAGCATCCTTTACTTTTTTTAGAAGCGGTCTGCCCTGCTCAAACTCTCCAAGGCTGGCGCAATGCATCCAGATTTTTTTTTCCGGAGCGGGCTGGTATGCGGCTTTTAAGTTTTCAAAGTAATTTGTTCGTCCCCTGACCCAGGATTTCGCCTTTTTGTTCCAAAGAGAGGCAAGCCGAATTCCACCCGAATACACGTCAAGAAATAAATGATATAAAAGAATCAATGAATATTTTTTATCAACAAAACTACCATGTTAAGGCGACTCACTCTTCATCATTTTGGTGTTTTCAATTCATTTTTCAATTACTATCTTTGCAACCTTTTTAAAAAACGCGTATGAAAGCCATTCAAATGGTGGATCTAAAGCAGCAATACCAGGCGATTAAGAGCGAGGTTGATGCCGCTATTTCCGGAGTGCTTGACAGCTCAGTTTTTATTGGCGGTCCCGAAGTTGGTGGGTTTTCTACTGCGCTTGCATCTTATCTTGGCGTGAATCATGTGATTCCATGTGCCAACGGGACAGATGCTTTGCAGATTTCAATGATGGCATTGGGGCTTCAGCCAGGCGACGAGGTCATCACTCCCTCGTTTACTTATGTTGCTACGATCGAAGTGATTGCGCTGCTCCGGCTTACGCCCGTCTTCGTGGAAGTAAATCCAAAAACTTTCTGTATTGATCCTGATGCCGTGCGCAAAGCGATCACTCCTAAAACGAAAGCAATTGTGCCGGTTCATCTTTATGGACATTCAGCCGAAATGGAAGAAATAATGGCAATTGCCAAAGAATATAACCTGGCGGTGATCGAAGACAATGCCCAAGCCATCGGAGCTGATTACTACTTTAGTGATGGCACAGTGAAAAAAACGGGAAGCATTGGAACCATTGGATGCACCTCGTTTTTCCCAAGTAAAAATCTTGGTTGCTTTGGGGACGGCGGTGCTGTTTTCACCAACGACTCGGCGTTGGCAGAAAAGATTAAGATGATCGCCAATCATGGGCAAAAAACAAGATACTATCATGATCTTGTGGGTTGTAACTCAAGATTAGATGCGATCCAGGCTGCAATATTGAATATAAAACTGCCGTTATTGGATGACTACATAAAAGCAAGGATAAAAGTGGCTGATTTTTATGATCGTGTTTTCGCCGGAGTGGACAAAATAAAGACCCCTTACCGGGCGCCTTATTGTAAACATGTATTTCATCAATACACGTTGATCCTGCAAAATGTAGACAATCCGAGAAATTTCAGGGATGGTCTTGTTAGTCATTTATCATCCAAAGAAATTCCCTCAATGATCTATTACCCCGTACCTGCACACAGGCAAAAAATGTTTGATGCATTTGGCGGATCATCTTACAGTCTTGAGAAAACGGATTGGCTTACCGAAAGAGTTATATCTCTGCCCATGCACACTGAGATGGATGAAGAACAATTGAACTATATTTCATCCGGTGTCCTGGAATACATACACAAGTAAATAACCATTAAAAAATACAACTATGAACATCGCAGTAATCGGCACGGGCTATGTAGGCCTGGTAACCGGAACTTGTTTTTCAGAAACCGGCAACCATGTGACCTGTGTGGATATTGATGAACAAAAAGTCAAAAAACTATCTTCAGGAAGAATCACGATTTATGAGCCAGGACTTGAGAAAATATTTTTGAGAAATGAGAAAGAAGAACGTCTTCATTTTACAACTTCGTTGAAAGATGCGATCAGGGATGCAAGAATAATATTTCTTGCTCTGCCGACTCCGCCGGATGGTGATGGCGCAGCGGATCTGAAATATGTGTTGCAGGTAGCGAACGATATTGGAAAGCTCTTGAGAAGCGACGATTACAAAGTAATAATAAATAAAAGCACCGTTCCCGTGGGAACTGCAGATAAGGTGAAAGCTGCCATTTTGAAAAGCGCTGCTCAGTCGGGGAACAACGGTATTGAAAACGCCTTTGATGTTGTAAGCAATCCGGAATTTCTCCGTGAAGGCGTAGCCGTAGATGATTTCATGAAACCAGACAGGGTAGTGATAGGCACCTCCTCCGATAAAGCAAAAAAGATATTGGGTGAGCTTTATGCGCCTTTTGTCCGCCAGGGAAATCCAATATTATTTATGGATGAAAAATCTGCGGAGCTTACGAAGTATGCTGCAAATTCGTTCCTTGCTACGAAAATTTCGTTCATGAATGAGATTGGCCAGCTTTGCGAAAGAATGGGCGCGGATGTTGACATGGTACGTCGTGGCATCGGAAGCGACGATAGAATCGGAAGAAGATTTTTATTTCCGGGAATTGGTTATGGCGGAAGTTGTTTTCCAAAAGACGTGCAGGCATTGGCTAAATCTTCGTTGCAATATGAATATGATTTTAAAATACTGGAAGCGGTGATGGAAGTTAACAAGATTCAGAAGCACCATCTTTTACCCAAGATGAAGGAGTATTTTGCTAATGAATTAAACGGAAAGAAAATTGCACTGTGGGGGCTTGCGTTCAAACCCAATACAGATGATATCAGGGAAGCTCCGGCCCTTACATTAATAGAGGAATTAACTGCGCTCGGCGCCACAATCTGTGCCTTCGATCCGGAAGCTATGCCCAATGTAAAAAACCTGATCGGTGACAAAATTTCTTATTCTGATAACCAGTATGATGCATTGGAAGGTGCAGACGCCTTGTTGATCGCAACTGAATGGAGCGAGTTCAGAACTCCGGATTTCAATAAAATGAAGGCATTACTAAAAGGAAATGTAATATTTGACGGACGAAATCTTTTCGATCTTAATGCCATCGAAGAGTGTGCCTTTGATTACATCAGCATAGGTAGAAGGCCCTTATTAGAAAATAAAAAAGCATCTGCGAAAGCGAACAAAGAGATGGAAGCAGTGATTTCAAAGTAAAGAACTTCATTACAAGGCAATTGACAAATGATACAATGACAAACAATTCTTCGACCTCTCAACCGCAGGGTTCTAATCCTATCGATCTTAAAGGAAAGCGTGTATTAATTACAGGAGCAGCCGGCTTTTTAGGTTCTCATTTATGTGACAGGTTTATCAAAGAAGGATGCGCTGTTATTGGCATGGACAACCTGATAACCGGCGACCTCAAAAACATTGAGCACCTGTTTAAGGTGAAAGAGTTTGAATTCTATCAATGTGATGTTTCCAAATTCATTCATATACCGGGAAAACTTGATTACATCTTACACTTCGCGTCACCTGCCAGCCCGATTGATTATTTAAAGATTCCGATCCAGACTTTAAAAGTTGGATC
>JBBSPT010000198.1:0-5749 GCA_038258515.1 Chitinophagales bacterium
CCCTTACTGCGAACGACAACATGCCTTTGTCTTTTCAAAGTAAGTTCCAGGCAGAGGGTGCTAACTGCGTTAGTCTTTCAAATGTTTTCTTTGGCCTCAACGTGGAGAAGCAAATGGCGACCAGCGCCAAGATAGCCGCCAACAATGCAATCTATGCAAGCGTCATTGAAATGATGAAAGATGGCCAGCAAATATTTAAAAACGACCCTGCAACCAAACGTCTTTTTACGTTTAGCAGGATGATTTCAGTGTATGTAGGTGAAGGATCTGCCAGCCTGAGAGGCCGGATCGTCAACGATCTGAACCTGCCTGTGGAAGGCGCCACGGTTACCTCCATGGATCAGAAATACAAAGCGACGAGCAATGCAAAAGGTCAATACCGCATTGGACGTATTTCCGAAGGCAGTTATGTATTTACGGTTGCCTGTCCCGGTTATGCTCCTGTTGACCTGTTGATTGACCTCACGGCGGGTACGGCGGGCATTGCCAATGTCACCCTTGCAAGCGTTATGAAGAAGGCTGCATAGTCTGAACACACAACTCACTGAAAAGGCTGTCCGGAAATGGATGGCCTTTTTTTATTAGAGTTGGAGGTGTTATCTCACGATGTCTCCTGTCGGGGACCGCCTGACCTGCTTGCCCATCTTAGCTCCCAAGCGGAACACCCGCTTCGATGTGTAATAGACTTTAAAAGATAAAAACCCAGTCTACAAGATCTTATGAGCTTCCGCTCAAAGTGCTTAGTAATTTAAAGAACATTAATAAATTATACTTTCAACTCTCTGTAAGCATCGGGGTTTCATTTTCAAGTGCTTACTTTTGACTTGTCGCAGTTTTATAAAAATGAAAACCTCCGCCGGGACGTTAATGTTACAAGACCTCTAAAAATAACCGCAGAGAAATGAGTTAGCAGAGTTTACGCCGAGATTAAATATTTGTTGTCAACTCATTTTTCTCACTTCTCTGCGGTAAGAGAAATTTTCAAAGGGACAATTTTGAAATGCACCCTTATTTGAATCACTCACACGTAACCCGGATCATTTACCTTATTTTGCTTTGGAAAATACGTATAAGATGATGAAATCAAAATCCGGTCTCCACCTTTTTCTTCTATCACTCGTTGTTGTCAGTTTTATATCAGCGAATGTTCCATTGGCTAAGAGTCATGATAAGGTATTATATGCTGCGCCACCTGTGAAACATTACCTCTATGTAGCAGTTCCGGGTATCCGGGATTACCTGGGTTATGGCGGGCATGGAATTCTTGTCTTCGACATGGATAACAATCATCGTTTTGTGAGGCGCATTCCCACTAACGGATTTCATCCGGATAAAACACCTTCCAACGTGAAAGGCATTGCAGTCAGTATTCCGCTCAACAGCATTTATATCAGCACCATTGAATCGCTTCAGCGTATAGACCTCACGACGGAGAAACTGGTTTGGGAAAAACAATTTGATGGCGGATGCGATCGCATGTCTATTTCGCCCGATGGCAAAACGATGTACCTGCCTTCCTTCGAAAAAGATTTTTGGAATGTGGTGGATTGCGAAACAGGGAAGATCCTTGCCAAAATTGATATCAATAAAAGAGCACACAACACAATCTATGGGCCTTCAGGCAAGAAGGTCTTTATGGCTGACATTGCTTCGCCATGGCTATATGTAGCCGACACAAAAACAAGTACCGTTACGGAAAAAATCGGACCTTTTGCAAATTTTATTCGCCCGTTTACGATTAACGGCAAAGAGACTTTGGTGTATGTAACTGTAGATAGCCTCCTGGGTTTTGAAGTAGGCGATCTTGTTAGCGGAAAAAAACTTGCTCACATAGAAGTGCAGGGTTGGGACAGGGGTCCGGTAAGAAGACATGGCAATCCGAGCCATGGAATTGGCCTCACACCAGATGAAAAGGAGATATGGTTGGCAGACGGGCACAACATGCGTCTCCATGTTTTTAGTGCAGTGGCACCTTACCAGCAGCTCACTACCATCCCACTCCAGGATATGCCCGGGTGGATAAATTTCAGCATCGATGGTAAATATGTTTATCCGTCAAGCGGGGAAGTAATTGACAGGAAAACACGCAAAGTAATGACGAAGCTTGAGGATGAATTTCACAACTATGTCGCGAGTGAAAAAATGGTTGAAATAGTTTTTGCCGGCAATAAAGTGGTGAAAGCAGGCGATCAATTTGGAATCGGGGGAGTACGATAATACAGGATGAAACAAATGTTTGGACATCTTATTGGTCTGAGGCCTTCGACATACAACCTTCCCGAATTGAAACCTTTGTTTAGGAATAAATGTTTTTGCTGGGGGCACGCATACCCCTCCAAAACGGCGGGTGCTTTTCAAATTGCCGCACCAACGGCATGTTACAAATACCACTAAAAATAACCGCAGAGAAAAGAGTTAGCAGAGTTTACGCTGAGACTAAATATTTGTTGTACTCTGCGTCAACTCATTTTTCTCACTTGTCGCAACCCAAGTGGTTTGTGGACACAAACCACGGCCCAGCCCCGGTCGGTGTCTTCACCGACCGAAATTGCACCGACAATTGAAATGCACCACGAAAGGCCGGAAGGGAATAATTGATTAGTTTTATTATAAATGACAGAACATTTATTCCAAAACATTGAAACATTAGAAAGAGATGGCAAATAAACAAAGCGAAATCACAGGGGATGAAGACTCCCCGTCAATCAATGAAATCATCGAGCCGAACACCCGGTTCACCCGTCGTGAGATGCTGACGATGGCCGGAATGGCCGGTATTTCGGCTTTGGCCGGTAACGCAGCTTCTGCATTTCCGCAGCCGCAGCAAAAGAAACCTCGTATAGCAGTGCTTGTTACCTACTGGGCTGCTCCCAATTCGCATGCAGACTGGATCGTAAACAAACTGCTTGACGGCTATTGGTGGGATGGCGCCTACACTCCCTCACGGGTGGAGGTCGTGTCCGTTTACATTCACCAGCTTGATACAAGCCAGTTGGGCCAGAAAGTAGCGAAGGCAAAAAATATCCCGGTATTCAATACTGCCGGTGAAGCGGTCACGCTTGGCGGGAAAGAACTTGCGGTGGATGGCGTGGTGATTGTTGCAGAGCACGGGAACTATCCAACCGATCTTAAAGGCCACTGGCTTCTGCCGCGCTGGTGGATCTATCAGCAGGTGATCCGCGTTTTCGAACACAGCAAGCGCTCCGTACCTGTGTTTAACGACAAGCACCTGTCTTACAATTGGGATGATGCGAAATGGATGTTTGACAAATCCCGTGAGCTGAACTTTCCACTGACCGGCGGGTCTTCTATACCGACCTACTATCGCAAGCCCGAGATAGAACTGGATATCGATACGCCGATAAAGCATTCGATCGTGCTTGCAGGCGCCGGCGATGAGGGGGCTATTTTCCATGCTATAGATGTGCTCCAGTGTTTTGTTGAGCGGCGTAAAGGTGGTGAAACAGGAGTGAGGTGGGTGCAGTCCATCCGCGGACCGGAAGCATGGGAGTGGGTAGAGCAAAATCCATGGGCCGCAAAGCTGGTTGACTCAGTGGGGAAACAATTTGAGCTAAACCAGGGACACTTCCAGGAAAATGAAAGGGCAAACATTTGTATCGTGGAGTATAATGATGGAACGAAAGCGGCAGTGATATCCGCCCGGGATGTAGGCTGGACATGGGCCGGAGAAATCGAAGGACAGAATGAACCGACGATCATCTCTATGCTGGGCTGGCCGGGCCCTTTCGATCAATACCATGCATCCAACTCCCAACCTCATTGGATCACTGAAATGATGGTGACTAAGAAAGAACCCTACAATGCGGAGCGGCTGCTTCTCTCAACCGGCATTACGAATCACTATATGGACTCAAACTGGGAGAATGGTCGTTTCTCTCCGATTGGACGACGCATTGAAACGCCGTTCATGAATATGACGTATCGCTCCACACGGGGAGCACAATTCAGCAAGGGCGAGCGCCCGCCGCCGCGTCCGTACATCCGGGGTTTTTCCAAATAAGCCTGCCTGCCTATGCGGGACAATTGTGTATGTGGAATAAAAAATGAACTAAAGGGATTCTTTAATTTGAAATATTCTTATTCAAATAGTTGTTGGTAAATTCACTTGAAATAAATATGCGCCGGCATCTACAAATTGATGGGTACAAAAGCGTTGTTCTACAGGGAATTTTCGACCGCAAAACAATGGAAATCAATTGTAATAATCTTGTGGTTTTATTTTAAATGACTGCACAGAATATTCATTCCTAATCACTGACCCTTTAAATATAAATATCAATGTCAAAAAAACAAACCGAAATTTCTGCAGGGGTGGAAAAATCATTTCCAGGCACTGAAATTATAGAGTCGAACTCACTATTAACCCGACGTGAATTACTGGCGATGGTCGGTGCGGCCGGTATAACGGCCCTGTCCAGCAACGCAATTGCTGCTTTTCCACTGGCTCGGCAAGATCGGCCCCGTATAGCGGTTCTTGCCACCTATTGGGCTGCTCCAAACTCACACGCGGACTGGATCATGTCCAAGGTGTTGGATGGCTATTGGTGGCAGGGAGCTCACACCCCTTCACAAGTGGATGTTGTGTCCATTTATATCGATCAACTTGAATTAAGCGGACTGGCTCAGAAAATAGCCAAAGCAAAAAATATTCCGATCTTTAAGACAGTAGGTGAAGCCGTCACACTTGGGGGGAAGGAACTTGCGGTGGATGGTGTTGTAATAATAGCAGAACACGGGGTTTATCGAACAAATCTCAAAGGGGAGCAGCTCTTGCCGCGCTGGTGGATGTACCAGCAGGTTATCAAAGTTTTCGAGCAGAGCAAGCGCTCGGTGCCCATCTTTAACGACAAGCATCTTTCCTACAGTTGGAACGAAGCCAAGTGGATGTTTGACAAATCCCGTGAGTTGAACTTCCCTCTTTCTGGGGGGTCTTCCATTCCGACTTACTATCGTAACCCCGAGATCGAGCTCGATATCGATACGCCCATAAAGAATTCGATCGTGCTTGGAAACACCGTTAGTGAGGGAGCCATTTTCCATCCAATAGACGTGCTACAGGCCTTTGTAGAGCGCCGCAAGGGGGGCGAAACGGGCGTAAAGTCAGTACAGTCCATTCGGGGGCCTGAAACATGGAAATGGATTGAACGCAATCCCTGGGCTGCAAAGCTGCTTGATTCAGTGGTGAAAAAACTTGAACTAAAGCCGGGACAGTTCCAGGAGGACACGAGGTCAAATATGTGTATCGTAGAGTATAATGATGGAACGAAAGCCGCAGTAATTTCTGCCGATGGTGTAGGTTGGAACTACGGCTGGGCCTACGCTGGCGAAATCGAAGGGCATAATGAGCCAACGATCATCTCTATGCTTGGCTTTCCTGGTCCCTTTTCACAGTACCACGCCGGGAACGCTTTCGTGCATTGGCTTGTCGAATTGATGGTGACCAAAAAGGAACCATTCGATGCGAAACGGCTGCTTTTGTCAACCGGGATTACGAACTATTACATGGATTCAAACTGGGAGAACGGTCGTTACACTCCTGTGGGACGCCGTGTGGAAACGCCGTTCCTGAACATGACATACCGCTCTACCCGGGGACCTCAATTTAACAAGGGAGAACGACCGCCGAACATCCCGTACATGCGGGGGTTTGAAAAATAGGCTCTGCGTGGGAATGTGGAAGAATACGTATTTGGTATTGATAACCAGCGTTAGTGCTTTAAAACGTGAC
>JBBSPT010000199.1:0-5703 GCA_038258515.1 Chitinophagales bacterium
GATTGTACACCCCGATATTTATTTTTAATTGATCTTCAGACGTAGTGTTGTTGCCACCAAAATTAAATGTGTTCCATAAAATCCTTTTAGCCTGCCAGGGCTTCACCCCATATTTAAATTGCTCTGGAAAACGATTAGGATCTGCTGCGGCTTCAAAGGCTTCGTTAGCCAGGATTGCAGAAGCTGCGTGATGTCCATGGCCCGCCCTTTTATCAGGAGGGAACCGTTTTATGATTACATCGGGCTGATATTTCCTGATCACCCAAACCACGTCACTCAATATCTTTTGCTTATCCCAAATCTGCAAGGCCTCTTCTGCACTTTTACTAAATCCAAATTCGTACGCTCTGGTAAAATATTGTTCGGCACCATCAACCCGCCTCGCGGCCAACAGCTCCTGCGTGCGTATCAAACCGAGCTCTATCCCTTGTTCATCTCCGATAAGATTTTGTCCGCCATCGCCCCTCGTTAAGCTCAGGTATGCAGTGCGGTACAATTTTTCTTTCGCAAAATAGGGGAGCAGCGCATTGTTCTCATCATCGGGGTGAGCGCCAATATACAGCACGGAAGCAAGCACGTTCAGCTTCCTGATTTGCTGATAAATTTCTGAGGAAGTAAATGTTTCCTGTGATTGTGAGAATCCGGAAAGTGCTGAAGAGAAAAAGAAAGAAAGTAGAAAAAGTCTGCGCATGTCAAAATTTAATGTTGCAAAAATACGCCAATGAAATTTTTATGCGATTCTCCTTTTCAGAATGCAATCAGGCGGTTTAACGGATAGAAAAAGAAATGAAGTTTTCTAAAAAACCTTAAGCGTTAGATTCCGTGGGAAAATATGAACAACACTGAAAGTCAGAAATGCTGTTTTCAAAATGCACATCTTTCTTTGCAATTTGAAACGATAAATATTTAATGGTTTGTCCGGTCGTGTTTTTCATGCAAAGAGATTCAACTCGCTACGTGTGGCCGAATGTATAATATTCAAGAAATGAATGCAAATTCGATTTTCCTATAATCATAATTCTTCATTTAGATTTGTAGAAAAACTACATGGTAAAATCTTACGCTCTTCGTCTGTCGGTTTTTGCAATATGCAGCAGCTTAATATCCTGTGGACAGCAGCAGGGAATCGACGGCTTTAACTACAAGACACAAAAGATTGTGGAATGTGAACATGGGGCTGTTGTTTCGGCACATGCGCTTGCGAGCGAAGTGGGAGTTCATATTTTACAGATGGGCGGCAACGCTGTGGATGCTGCTATTGCAACTCAATTTACACTCGCAGTTGTTTATCCGGGCGCAGGAAATATTGGCGGAGGTGGTTTCATGGTTGCACACCTGAAGGATGGCAGAAATATTTCAATCGATTATCGTGAAAAGGCTCCTGGCGCTGCATCACGGGATATGTATTTGGATTCGAATGGCAACCCCCAAATGAACTGGTCACAGGATGGGCGACTCGCGGTTGGCGTTCCGGGTTCTGTTGCCGGAATGTTTAACTGCATGAAATATGCAACATTGCCAATGAAAAAACTAATTCAACCGGCCATTGATCTGGCGGAAAATGGTTTTACTATTTCTGCATCACAGGCGCGAAGTTTCAATGGAAGCAAAGATGATTTTATAAAATTCAACTCGACTATTCCTGTTTTTGTAAAAGAGAAACCATGGAAAGAAAATGATACTCTCATTCAAAAAGATCTTGCAAATACTTTGAAACGAATCAGGGATGAAGGGATGAAAGGATTTTATGAAGGAGAGACAGCCAGGCTGATTGTAGAAGAAATGAAAAGGGATCACGGTATCATTTCCGTGGAAGACCTAAAAAACTACGAGGCGAAAGAAAGGGAACCTGTCGTTTTTGATTACAAAGGAAACACGATTGTAACCATGCCGTTACCAAGCAGTGGCGGGATTCTCCTTGAACAAATGCTGAAGATGAGCAATAGTAAAAACCTGGATGGAATGAAATTCGGAACTCCTGATGCTATACAACTGATGATTGAGGTAGAGCGAAGGGCTTATGCAGACCGGGCAAAGTTTTTAGGAGATGCTGACTTCGTGACGGTGCCTGTGAAAACGCTGGTAAGCGATGAATATCTCAATAAAAGAATGCAGGATTATATACCGGGGAAAGCCGGGAACAGCAAAGACATTGGAGAAGGAAATATTGACGTGGAAAGTGAAGAGACCACCCATTTTGATGTATTGGACAAAGATGGAAATGCTGTGTCTGTTACTACGACTTTAAACGGTGGCTATGGCAGCCGCACCGTTGTGGCAGGTGCAGGCTTTTTATTGAACAACGAAATGGACGATTTCAGCGTGAAGCCCGGCGTACCAAATATGTTTGGTGCAGTTGGCGGTGAAGCAAATGCAATAACTCCGGGCAAAAGAATGTTGAGCAGCATGACTCCCACGATCGTTTTAAAAGGTGGCGCTTCGTGGATTGTTGTTGGAACTCCGGGCGGCACAACAATTCCGACAAGTGTTTACCAAACGATCGTGGACATTATTGATTTTAAGATGTCTCCGGAGGATGCAGTTTATAAACCAAAATTTCATCACCAATGGTTGCCAGATGAGGTCGTCGTCGAAAAAAGTTTTGATACCACTGTCGTGGCAAAGTTGCAGGATATGGGGTATAAAATAGTACAGCGTGGCGAGATGGGAAGAACAGAGGTAATCACGGTGATGCCCGATGGAAAGATCAAAGCAGTTGCTGACAACCGGGGTGAGGATGGTGCAGTGGGATATTGATTGAAATTAATAACATGGTTTTTTTAAAAAAATAATTTAAACTTCGACATCCAGGAATATTTGAGAATAAAAAATTGTGTTGTGAAGCTTCTTCAGAAAAAGCAACCTGTTAAACTACTTGTTAAAGCCTTTCTTTATTAATCAAGAGAGGCCTCCACCTTCCGGGTAAGTCTTTATGTTTGTTTATTTTTGGCCATCAATTTTTTTTCCTGAAAAAGTTTTACAATATATTTTTTAAGAGCCTCCTGGGGATCTTCGCATTTTTTTTAATTGTTTGGTTGCTCCTGCAAACTACTTTTTTTCAAAATTTTTTAATAAACAGGGTTGCTGCAAGACTTTCAAAAGATCTTCATACAACCGTTAGCATAAGGCATGTTGACTTCAACCTGTTTAATAAAATGCTGCTCGAGGGAACGCTTGTGCTGGATCAAAATAAAGACACACTTTTATCTGCAGGCGCGGTGAAAGTGAATATTACAGATTGGTTTTTTTTCAAAGACAAAATCAAACTTGAATATGCCGGGCTCGACAATGCTATTGTTTATCTGAACAGGAAAGATTCCGTCTGGAATTATCAGTTTCTTGTCGATTATTTTTCAGGACCCACAACTTCAAAGAAGAAAAAAGACTCTTCTGTAATCCAACTGAGCCTCGGTGAAGTTGAGCTGAATCATTTTAAAATTTTTCAAAAAGATGAATGGAAAGGGCAGAACTTTTTAGTGTCTGTTAGCAAGTTGACACTTGATGCAGACATTTTCGACCTTGATCATAATCTAATAAACATCAAACTCCTGGAAATTGAAGAACCTGTTTTTACCCAGTACGATTATGCCGGTTTCAGACCAGAAGACACTACTTCTGTACATAAAGTGGAGAAGGTTGAAGTAACAGAGGGCGCTCAGTGGAACCCGGATGACTGGCGCTTTACCGTGCAGCGCCTCAAAATAAAAAAGGGAATGTTTGCATCGGAGCGACAATCATTGAGGCCTGCATTCACAGATCGTTTTGATGATAAGCATGTTGTTCTCACAGAAATTAATGCAGATATAAAAAACCTGCAATTGCTGCAGGATACGCTACAGGCAAACCTCCTGATATCTGCCCGTGAACCCAAGGGGTTTATTATAAAAAAACTTGCTGCAGATTTTAAATTCACCCCGCGGCTCTTGGAGTTTAAAAAGCTTGATCTCGTCACGGATAAGAGTCATTTGAAAGATTACTACGCCATGCATTTTAATCATTTCAAAGACGACATGAATGATTTTATACACAGCGTAACATTGGAAGGTCATTTAAAAAATAGCGAACTCAACAGTGATGATCTTGCTTTTTTCGCACCTGCAACAGCCTCATGGAAAAAAACTTTTTTACTTGATGGAATTGCGAAAGGAACCATAGACAATCTCACTGCAAGAAATATGAACATCCAGGCCGGCACAAACAATTTCCTCCAGGGCGACATGAGCCTAAGAGGACTTCCCGACCTTGACGCACTATTTATTGACTTTAGAGGAAAAGAAGTTCGCACTACCTATTCAGAACTTGCCGATTTTATCCCGGCCATTAAAAGCATAGACAATCCGCGGCTCAGCTCTTTTGGGAACATTTTGTTTGTCGGCAGCTACACAGGATTTCTCCGTGATTTTGTTGCTTACGGGACGTTGAAAACCGACATTGGCACATTGAAAACAGATCTGCACCTTGTGGTGCCCGTCGTTGGAAAGGCTGTTTATGATGGAAGACTTTCCACAGACAACTTTCTGCTAGGTAAGTTCATAAATAATAACGCGATAGGAGCGGTTGCGTTTAGTGGCAGTCTTCATGGAAAAGGGTTCGACGAAAGTGACATCGATGTGGGTATAGATGGAAAGATAAACAACGTTGTCTTTAATGATTACAGCTATTCGAACATTGTAGCGCATGGCCGTTTTCTAAACAAGCTGTTTACGGGAACGGGAAGCATCAACGATCCTAACATCATCATCGACAGTTTAGCCGGATCTATCAATTTCAGCAAGTCAATGCCCACTTTCAATGTGGATGCTTTCGTTTCCCGCCTTAATCTAAAACAACTTGGTTTAACAAAGGACAGTATCGCAGTGACAGGCAGATTCAATTTGAATTTTGCGGGAAACAACATCGATAATTTTTTAGGATCCGCCAAATTGTACAACGCCAGTCTCTTCGATAACGGGCAGAAATTATCTTTCGACTCTCTTACGATAAATTCCTTTTTTCAAAACGAAAGAAAGATCCTTTCATTGGAGACAAATGAGATGGATGCCAATATCAGCGGCACGTTTCACATCCTTGACCTTCCCGATGCATTTCAATTATTCCTGTACAAATATTATCCGGCCTACATCAATAAACCAAAGGAAAATATTCCGGACCAGGATTTTACTTTTATTGTGAAAACGAGGTCTGTCAGCGATTACGTCACTTTGTTCAATTCGAAAATCAAGGGACTAGATAATTCGGTTGTGATTGGCAACATCAATGTAAAAGCGAACACGCTGAATCTCCAGGCTGATATTCCTTCGTTCAGCTATAGCAATATTAATTTCAGCAATATACATTTCACGGGAATAGGAACGGCGGACACACTGAAATTTACAAGTGAAATAGATGATGTGGTGATTAATGATAGCCTGCATTCCGAAGGCACTACCATTGGCGTGGTGGTAGCAAACGATATTTCCGATGTAAACATTTTGACTTCTGCAAACAAGACACTCAATTCTGCCGATCTTTCCTTTCGGATATTTACCAATAGCAATGGTTTCCGGCTCGTCGTAAATCCTTCCACGTTTACCATAAATCAAAAGCAATGGCGTCTTGATAAAGGCGGAGAATTGGAGCTGATCAGTGATATGCTGATTGCAAGCAATGTGCGGCTGAGTGAAGACGGGCAGGAAATTCTTGTTTCCACGGAACCCTCAGCGA
>JBBSPT010000200.1:0-5654 GCA_038258515.1 Chitinophagales bacterium
CTTACTATCCATGCCAAACCTAAGTTCCACACGATCCCGGCCACTTAGTGAAACAAGATTCGTGACATGATTATCCAATGAGATATTCCACTTCCTGGGAATCGCAAGTTTTCCCAAAACCAAATCTTTTACATCCACATAAAATAATTTCCCTGATGAAATATCACCAAATAAATATTTGCCTTTCAATAGCGGAATAGATGAACCACGGTATTCAAAACCACCCGTGATGGCAGTTGATTCATCATGGTCAAGTTCCACAACGGGATAGGTGACATGATAAACAGAATCGTCGGGAGGAAGCGGATAGACCTTTCCCGTTTCATTGAAAAATTTCTCCATAAAAGTTCCTTCCCTGATCGGCCATCCATAAAAATGGCCGGGTAAGATAAGATTGACGGATTCAATATTTGTTTGTCCAATGTTCACTGCAAGCATTTCCCCGGATTTATCCCAGCTCACGCGGTGTGGATTTCTAAATCCGTATGCATAAATTTCAGGTAAAAAATGATCGCTATTATTTGCAAAAGGATTGTCAGCAGGGATTCCATATTCACCATTTCTACTATTGTTGCCTGAGGGATCGATCCGGATAATTGTTCCCCAAATTCCAAGAGGCTTCGCAGAAGCAAGCGGGTAGCCGATTTCGGTACTTCCTCCATCACCAATACCCATGTATAAATTTCCGTAGTCCTTGTTTCCCGGCTTTGCCTGGTGGTTGAAAGTAATTTCCTGCGCACCATGAATTCCTGTGGGCACATCGATTCGCATCAACTCTCTTTCCCTGCCAGCAAACACCGCAGCATTAGGATCGGTTTTAAATTCGGATAAAATCCATTGCATCACCACAGGGATGGAATCCGCGTAGCCGAAATCAGCTTTGGCGGATGCGGCAGGTTCCGTATGAGTTGTGTATATAAGTCCATTCTTTGCAAAATCCGGATGGAAAGCGAAGCTTCCGAAACCAGTGGCCAGTCCTGGCTGGTTTATAAACTTAGGCTCTAATTTTTCCATATCCATGTAAACCGTTGGCTTGCCATTTTGTAGCCTGTACAATTTCCCCCGCAAATCCAGGACAAAGAGATCACCTGTGCCTGGCTGATAATCCAACTTCGTGATTCGTGTGCGAGGCATGTCTGCAGATGATGCAGGAATTTGGATAAATGAATCAATGGCAACAACGAGATTGGAGGTCCTGATAGAATCCGGAATTGGGTTTTTTATATCGTTGCTATCTTCTATAACGGGTGGCCTTATATGTTTCTTATGGATTTGAATATAAGCCAGGAGCTGGTCCATCTCCTCCTCTGAGAGATTTTCGAAAGACGGCATTACGGTTTTGTAATGATGCAGTAAATCAAGGGCAGTTGTATCGCCGCCATCAATGACTTTTTTTGGATTACTAATAAAATTCCTGATCCAGCTAACTGGTTGTGCATTCATCACTCCGCCCAACTGAGGTCCGATGCCATCCAGGGAAAAATTGTGACAGCCACTGCATTTTTCCACGAATAATTTTTCGCCTTTTGCAATTGTTTGCGGATCAGCTTTATCCTTAGTATTGGCGGATGATTCACTATTGTTGCATGCGCTGAAATAAAATAAAATGGGAAATGCGAAAGCCGCGAAGATTAAAAAAAACTTTTTCATTTTTCCTGGTTATGTTTTAAGATTTTATAAAAAGCCATAGCGGATCAAACCAGCAGATTTTCTACAACAAACATTTCTTCATTTACAATCTTGGAATGGTAAGGCCTCCGTCCACCATGATCACCTGTCCGGTAGAATATGGAAATTCATTGTTCGCGAGGGCGCTTACAACTTTGCCCACATCTTCCGGCTGACCCCATCGTTGTTGAACACATAATCCTCCGGCAATCAGGTTGTCATATTTAGCCTCTACTCCGGCCGTCATATCCGTTTTGATAATTCCCGGGCGAACTTCATAAACAGGAATATTGTATTCTCCGAGTCTTACCGCAAAGAGTTGCGTAGCCATGCTGACACCTGCTTTCGAAATGCAATATTCACCGCGATTTACAGAAGCTACGGTTGACGACATCGACGAAATATTAATTATGCAAGCTTTAAAATCGGCATCGGGTTTTTGTTGCGCTATCATCCAATTGGCCACCTGCTGTGTTAGAAAATATGGCCCTTTCAGATTAATATCAATGACATCGTCGAAACTTTCTTCTGTGGCTTCCAGTATATCCCGGCGTTGTTTCGGGGCTATACCCGCATTGTTTACAAGCAGGTTGAGTTTTCCATAGTGAGCCCTTACTTGTTGTATTATATTATCTCTGCTTTCTGCCGACGCCACATCTCCCTGGCAATAAATAACGTCTCCGCCAAGACTTTTTAATTCATTTATCACCGAGCCTACGGCGTCGATATTACGCATTCCGTTAATAGCAAGATCAAAATTATTTATGGCAAGTTCCTTTGCAATTCCCAAACCGATTCCACGGCTGCCGCCTGTTATTAATGCAACATTTTTCATTTTATAAAAATAATTTTATATCTGCGGTATATCGACCCAACATCTTTTCTCCCAGCTTTCAATTCCTTTTTCTGCAAGCTGAACGCCCTTCACACCCTCATCCAAATTCCAGGGAAAAGGATCATTTTTGACAACATGCTTTAGAAACAATTCCCATTGAACCTTAAAGGCATTCTCATAACTTTCCTGCTCCGGAACTTTCGCCCAACCATCGAAAAAATTAATCGGTTGGGTAATATCAGGGTTCCAGACCGGCTTCGGTGTATTTCCGTAGTGCTGAATGTAACATTCCCGTAAACCCGCGACAGCAGAGCCTTTGGTGCCATCAACCTGCAAAGTCAACAAATCATCACGTCGCACCCTGACGGTCCATGAAGAATTAAACTGTGCAATCACGCCGCCTTCAAGCTCAAACGTAGCGTAGGCTGAATCATCCGCTGTGCATTTATAAGAGTTTCCCTGTTCATCAAATCTTTGCGGAATGTGGGTTGCTCCGAGACACGACACAGCTTTTACTTTTCCAAAAACATTGTCAAGCAAATATCGCCAATGACACAGCATGTCAACAATAATACCCCCGTCGTCTTCTTTCCTGTAATTCCATGAAGGCCGTTGCGCAGAAATTGAATCACCTTCAAAAACCCAATAACCGAATTCGCCCCTGACAGACAATATCTCGCCAAAAAATCCTTGCTGGATGAGCCGCTTTATTTTTAAAATTCCTGGCAGCCACAATTTATCCTGAACCACGCCATTTTTTACTTTATACTCCTTGCACAATTCGTACAATTTCATTGCCTCATCAGTTGTGGTTGCGACGGGCTTTTCACAATAAACATTCTTTCCGGCCTTGATTGCTTTCGTCACGGCCTCCACTCTTTTGCCCGTTACCTGTGCATCGAAATAGATAATATTGGATTTGTCAGCTAATGCCTCGTCCAGGTCGGTTGTCATCTTTTTAATCCCCGAAAGGTGGCAAAGTTTCTTCAGTTTATTTTCATCCCGCCCAACAAGGATAGGATCAGGCATAATAATTTCCCCCGGTGATATCTTCACACCGCCTTGATTGATGATCTCAACAATGGAACGCATCAAATGCTGATTGGTGCCCATTCTGCCAGTAACTCCGTTCATAATAATTCCAACCTTGTGTTCTTTCATTTTCTATTTGCTTTGAGATATTTAAGAATGCTCTTTGTAACTTTTAATAATTTTTTGAAGAAATACTTGCTGATCTTCATTCCAAAATTTCGTCGAAAAAATTTCTACTTCATTGAATCCATTGAATCCCGCAGCCTCGACCCATGACCTGATCTTCTTAATGGGAATACAGCCCTCTCCCATTAGCCCACGATCGAGCAACATATCGACGGTCGGAACATTCCAATCACAAATATGGAATGCTGACAAATTTCCATTTTTGCCACAGCGAATAATATCGTTTTCCAAAGAAGGATCCCACCAGAGATGGTAAACGTCCACTGCAACTCCAACCCATGGAGAATTTAATTCTTCTGCCATATCGTTTGCCTGTCCAAGAGTATTAACTGCGGAACGTGTGTCAGCGTACATGGGGTGCAGCGGTTCGATGGCCAACTTCACTCCCGCCGCTTTGGCTTCTGGAAGTAATTCAGCAATCGAATCACGAATTTGCTTCCTCGACTCAGATAGTTCCTGTCCGGGATCGGCACCGCAAACAAGAACGATCAGATTGGTGCCCAATTTCGTTGCTTCCTCAATTGCTTTCCGGTTGTCGTCAGTCGCCAATTTTCTGTTGCCTGAATTTTTTGAAGCAAAAAATCCTCCCCTGCATAAAGACACTACAGATAGATCATGTTCACGGAGCATCTTGCCGGTCTCTGAGATATTGAGACCATCGAGCGCATCGCGCCAAACTGTAATTCCTTTTATTCCTGCCTTCGAATAGTTCTTTGCGGCCTCATCTATCTTCCAGGGTTTGGTTGTGATAGTGTGAACACACAATTTAGAAAGATCAGTATTTGTTTGCGTCATCATTGAATATTAAAAAATGTATGGTAGGTTTCGTTATCAATAATTCTTTGCAAATAGACAGCAACTTCACGGGCATGATAATCGCCCCACATACTTGATTCACCATTCGGAATCTGGCTTCCTTCCGGAATATAATCCCATCCATTTGGCCGATGATAAATTGAATGCAAAATAAGACCCTGGTGTTCTGAATCGCTACTGAGATAAGGATTGTCAAACAGTGTATCGCACACAGTAAGTCCCGCTTGCCAGTAACGGTTGGCTGACTTATCACCCTTCGATTCAAGATATTTTCCTAAACGCAATAAGCCCTGGCAAGCAATGGCGGCCGCAGAACTGTCAACTGGTTCAAAGCTATTATATGGATCTGCTGGTTTATCTAAATAATTTTCTATCCGATCTAATCCGGGAGCCCCTGTGTCCCAATAGGGAATACCATCCGCAGGTGTATTCTTAATATAACAATCGCAGGTGGCTTTGGCAGCCTTGAGCATCCACGATAAAACTGTTTCCTTTTCGGAAGAAGTTTCAAGTGCAGCGTCATCAATCGTTTCAAACCATTCCAGTTGTTCAGCAAACCCACACATCGCCCAGGAAAGACCGCGTGTCCACGTGGTGAATCCTGAGTATCCCTGTTGTGAATTCGGGCAGCGAAAGTTGCCATCATTGACATTGAAAATACTTTCGTGAGCTGTTCTTCCCCAGGTATCATAAATGTCGCGACCCTCGCCATAAAAAACTGAATAATCTGCTGTGGCTTTTAAGTGTTGGATTGCCCGATCCAACAAACTAATTTTTTTATCACCTTCCCCTTGCAGCACATGTCCCAATGCGTGACTTAGCACCATTGAGCGGCAAGAGCGGATAGTATCGACAAACAAAGAATGCGGACCGTTGAATGAATAAATAAATCCACCATCGCGGGTTTTTGTCCAGCGGCCTGCCTGTACCGCGCCGGATAACTTTAACGCAAGAGCATAAAAATTTCGTTCCCATTCCTCTCCGTTTATCTTTCCTTCATTTATCAACCGAAGAAGATTGCCATAGGTGCTTACATTATTGAAACCATGATCATGCACTCCAATGTGACTGACGTGGGGAGCCATTACATCCACGGTATTCCTGCGTCCATTCTCAA
>JBBSPT010000201.1:0-5601 GCA_038258515.1 Chitinophagales bacterium
CCGGTTCTTATAATAACGGTCACTAACATTACTAATAAGACTCTCCAAAAATGCCTTCAATTGAGGCCAGGTATCATTGCTTGAGGTAGTACTTTTTAATGAAAAAAGATAAGGAGGATTACCCGCAGGATTTTTTTGAATATCAATAATGCCGGCGATTTTGCCACTTTGCTGAGACTCAAAAAGTGATTCTTTATCGGCAAACCTGACTATTCTTATTTCATTGGAATGCTTAATGGCATCAAACAAAATATTATTCGTATCAATATTGTCAGCCAGGGCAACTTTAAAAGTCATTCTGCCGCCGCTGTTGCCTATAAAGCCGAATACGAGAATAAAAATGAAAGGAAAAGCAAAGCCAAAGACTACAGAAGAAGGACTCCGGAAAATAGAACGTAAGCTGGCTTTAGTAATAGCGGCCATCGCCTTTAGCTGGCTATATTTCTTCATGAAGAAAAGTGAATTTAGTTCGCAAAACTAAGTGTAAAGCTTAAGAAAAAATGAAGAAGAAAATCTGGAAAAATTGCAAGGGTTCATTATAGATGATACGAAACAATGAATTCGGTATCGCATCGAATGAATAAATAGTTGTGGCGGTTTACAGCCCCGGTGCTTACGATCAAAATTTTTTGGATGACAAATAATTTTTTATGGTTACGAATCTCAGCGTCGCAATTATCAGAAAATCGTTAGTATTGAACTCGTGACGCAGAATAATTTCGTAAACCAGGCATATATTCTTACCGGCGGCAATCTTGGAAACAAGATTGCCAACTTAAAGAAAGCTGCGCAGATCCTGCAAAATGAAGTTGGACAAATTGTAAAGTCATCGTCAATTTATAAAACTGCGGCGTGGGGAAATCGTGATCAACCCGATTTTTATAACCAGGTACATCTTATTAAAACAAGTCTGGCAGCCAATCAACTGATGGAAACAATTCTGCAGATTGAAGAAGCCATGGGAAGAATTCGAACTCAAAAAAATGCCGCCAGAATTATTGACATCGATATTCTTTTTTACAACAATGAAATAATTAATGATCCCGGACTTACTATACCACATCCGGAAATTCCGAACAGGCGATTTGTGCTGGCACCGCTCAATGAAATTGCGCCCGGCTTTGTGCATCCTTCATTGGCGAAAAAAATAACAGAGCTGTTGAATGCATCGTCAGACACGCTAAAGGTGACAAGGGTAAAAGCTTCTTAACCAAATCTGATAACATCAAAGGGATGGTGCAATTCTTTTAATGTTGTTCAATTTCCAGTCGTTATTTTTGAGTAGAAGTTTTTAACGCTTATCCTCCGGAGATTCGAAATATTGCGGGTCAGAACGATCCACTACTATGAAGTATAATTTCATAACTATTGAGGGAAATATTGGTGCAGGCAAAACTACGCTTGCGCACCTGCTTAGCAAGCGATTGAATGCAAGATTGATATTGGAACAGTTTGCAGACAATCCTTTCCTCCCTAAGTTTTATGAAAATAAGCAGCAGTATGCTTTCCCTCTTGAGCTCTTTTTTATGGCTGAACGATATAAGCAATTAAAAGAATTGCTACAGACGAAAGATATGTTTCAAAATATCACTATTTCAGATTACTTATTTACAAAGTGCCTGTTATTTGCCAAGGTGAATTTGCCTGAAGAAGAATTTTTGCTGTATCAAAAATTATTTGACATTATAAATCCACAAGTCGTTCAGCCCGACTTGCTGATATACCTGCACGCGCCGATAGAAAAACTAAAAAAAAATATAAGGAAAAGGAACCGGAGCTACGAGCAAGGCATTACTTCGGAATACCTCGCAGCGCTGCAGGAAACTTATACGCAATACATAAAACAACACAATGTGAAAACGTTGATCATAGACGCTTCTTCTGCAGATTTTTTAGGAAACGAAGGACATCTTGATGCGGTAGTGTCTGCTTTGGAAAAAGATTATGAAGAGGGACAGCATTACTTAACGCTCCCCCCAAAAGCGATTGAATGATTCAAGGAAAGAATGACCCTTTTATTTCTGTAAGAATATCTGAATATCGTAACCTGTTGCAAGGTCGGTTCATTTTTATAATGGGTCTTCGGATGTTGGCAACCGTCGTTGGCTGGTGGATATACGAGTTGACAAACGATCCGTTTGCCATTGGGCTTGTGGGGCTATCTGAAGTAATACCGGCGGTTTCCCTGGCTCTATATGCCGGTCACGTAATTGATCAGAGCGAAAAAAAACAACTCATGCTGCGTGGAGTATTTCTCTATTTCCTTGCGGTTGGTTTGTTGATTTTTATTTCCAGCGGTTTTGTTGCTGCACGCCTCAGCAATCACTGGATTGCAATTTGTATTTATGCGGTCATTTTTTCATCCGGGATTATCCGTGCTTTTGTGGGCCCCATCTTCGGCTCGTTGATCGCTTATATCGTACCAAGAAATGATTTACAAAATGCAACCACCTGGAGCCAGGGAACATGGCTTTCAGCATCGGTGAGCGGGCACGCCACTGGTGGGTTTTTAATTGCCATTGTCGGAATTACAGGAACGCTTATTGTGATTAGCACATTCGTTGTCGGGAGCTTGTTTTTTTTATCAAGAATAAAACCAAAACCTACCTCAAACATAAAAGGGGCTGTCCGCACATTAGCAAGCGTGAAGGAAGGATTGAGGTTCGTGTACCGGACGAAAGAACTTCTTGGCGCTTTTTCATTGGATCTTTTTGCGGTATTATTTGGAGGGGCAGTTGCGCTCATACCAATTTACGCCCGTGATATTTTGAAGGTAGGTCCGGAAGGATTTGGTTTTTTGAATGGAGCTTCTGACCTGGGATCGATCATCATTGTTGTTATCCTCACGTTGTTTCCCCCGAAAAGGCACCAGGGAAGAAAAATGTTGTTGGCCGTTGGAGGTTTTGGTATCTGCATCATCATCTTTGGTCTTTCAAAAATCTTTTTTCTATCGTTTTTTGCTCTACTGATTGCCGGCATGCTGGATGGAATCAGCGTAGTCGTAAGAGGAACCATTACACAACTAAAAACCCCCGATCACATGCGCGGAAGAGTGATTAGTGTAAGCTCCATGTTTGTCAATTCGAGCAATGAACTCGGGCAATTTGAAAGCGGCGTCACTGCAAAACTTTTTGGAACCATCCCGGCGGTTATTTTCGGAGGAAGCATGACCTTACTGGTAGTAATCGTCACCTGGCTAAAAGCGCCGAGTCTTCGTGATATGGAATATTAGCTTGCTCAATAAAAGCCAATAAATGAAACTCATGAATTGATTGCCAAACCGCCAAATGAAATTTTATAAATTATTCGTGGCAAGGCGCATTCTCTAAAAAAGTTTATTGAAATTTACCGCATGAAAAGAATACCAATTTTATCAATCTTACTGGTTGCATTTATTCTTCAAAGCACTGCGCAACAGCAAAGAATTATACCCGGGGCTGAGCGAATAGATGTTTACCTGCCGATGCTGAAAGGCAAAGCTGTGGCTGTGTTTGCAAATCAAACTTCTACGGTTCTTAACACCCATCTTGTAGATACGTTGCAGAAAAGCGGAATCAACGTGGTTAAGATTTTCGGACCAGAGCATGGGTTTAGGGGCAACGTGAATGATGGAGAAAGCGTCGAAAATTTCATCGATAAAAAAACGGGTATAAAAGTCGTTAGTCTTTATGGAAAGCATTACAAACCATCAAAAGAAGACCTCGCGGATGTGGACATCCTCATTTTCGATATACAGGATGTGGGAACACGATTTTACACTTACATCTCTTCGCTGGAGTATTATATGGAAGCAGCTTTTGAAAACTCAAAGCCGCTGCTGATTCTCGACAGGCCGAATCCAAACGGGTTCTATGTAGATGGACCTGTGCTTGATCCAAAATTTAAAAGTTTTGTAGGAAGAGAAGCGGTTCCAATCGTCTATGGTATGACAATCGGTGAATACGCGACAATGGTTGCTGGTGAAAGATGGCTGAGCAAAGATGCCAATAATAAATATGACTATTACCGCACAGCTAATAATTCACAAGACACACCGTTTCATTTTCTTGTGATTAAATGTTTGAATTACGACCATGAGAGTAAATATATTTTACCGGTTAAGCCTTCTCCAAATCTTCCCATTATGCAATCGATCTACTGGTATCCTTCTACTTGTTTTTTTGAGGGTACTTCGTTAAGCGAGGGACGGGGAACGAACAAACCTTTCCAGCTATTTGGGCATCCCTCACTTCCTAAAACTTTATTTTCATTTGTGCCTGAAAGCAGGGAAGGCGCTACCAATCCAAGGTTCAAAGGAATTGTTTGTTATGGATGGGATATTTCCGGATCGCCGGAGGAAGTTTTAAGCCAGGTAAACAAAAGGATACAACTAAAATGGCTCATCGAGGCTTATAAATTATTCCCCGACAAAGAAAATTTCTTTCTAAAGACAAGCCACTTCAATCACCTTGCCGGAAACAGCACCCTGATGCAACAAATAAAAGACGGAGTTAGCGAAGCAGCCATTAGAAAAAGCTGGGAGCCTGCTTTGAGTGATTTTAAAAAGATGAGAAAGAAATATCTTTTGTATAAAGATTTTAAATAAACTTTTGGAGGAAAAGACTTTTAAAAATGATGTAACGTCCGCATGAAAAAACTACGTATCGTCTTTATGGGGACACCTGACTTCGCAGTGCCTTCTTTGCAGATATTACTGGAGACAGGTTATGATATAGCCGCAGTTGTTACCGCGCCTGATAAGCCATCCGGCCGCGGTATGAGAATATCTGGCAGCGCTGTGAAAGATTTTGCGGCTTCCAGGAATTTAAAAATTCTCCAACCTGAAAAATTAAAGAACCCTGAATTTTTATCAGAATTAAAATCATTGCAAGTGGATCTGCAAGTAGTTGTCGCATTTCGCATGCTGCCGGAATCGGTCTGGAATATGCCGCCCATGGGAACTATCAATCTTCATGGTTCCCTGCTGCCGCAATACAGGGGTGCAGCACCTGTCAATAGGGCGATCATGAATGGCGAAGCAGAAACGGGCGTGACTACGTTTAAACTTCAGCATGAGATAGATACGGGACATATTTTACTGCAGGAAAAAATGAAGATTGGAGATTCGGAAACTGCGGGGGAATTGCATGACCGGATGAAATTAGTTGGAGCCGGATTATTACTCCGGACCGTAAACGGACTTGCAGATGGAAGTCTTGTTGAAATCTCCCAGTCAGATCTTGTTTCTGCAACAGGTGACACAGACCTTCATCCTGCACCAAAGATATCATCTGACACATGTGAAATAGACTGGGAAAAAGATATCAGTGACATTTACAATTTGGTTCGAGGGCTCTCGCCTTATCCCGCAGCTTTCACTTTTTTGAATGGTAGAAAACTAAAAATTTTTAAGGCTAAAAAAGAATATGTAGACCTCACGGGGAAGCCTGCTGAACATTTCACTGATAACAAATCTTTTTTAAAATTTAGTTGCATAAACGGTAACCTGCATTTGATGGAAGTTCAACTGGAAGGGAAAAAACGATTGAACATCGAGGACTTCCTGAGAGGCTGGAGAGATTGAATTATAAATTTTATAGATTGGAGCCTATTTCTTCGCCA
>JBBSPT010000202.1:0-5596 GCA_038258515.1 Chitinophagales bacterium
AATAATGAGCAAGTTTATTTACGCGATGGTTCAATTCCTGGTAGGTTATCTCCTCATCATCCGATATAGCAGCTATAGAATTTGGGGTTTTTAAAACCTGTTCTTCAAATAACAATATGATATTTTTATCGCCAGGATATAATACATCCGTATCATTAAACTCAAAAAGCAGTTGCTGTTTTTCAGAATGATTTAACATCGGTAACAACCCAATGCTTTGTTCCGGATTGTCTATAACAGATCTGAGCAAGTTTTGAAAGTGGATCAACATGCGGTCAATCGTCGCAGCCTCATACAAATCGGTATTGTACTCGACTGTTCCCTGTAATCCATCAGCAGTTTCAACCAGGCTAAAGTCTAATTCAAACTTGGCGGTGTTGTGTTCAAAAGATTGTTCTTGAATTTCAACTTCACCTAAATGAAGTGCATCTTCCATTGGTGCATTTTGCAAAACAAACAAAACCTGGAACAACGGAGACCGGCTCAGATCTCTATGCTTCACCGTAGCCTCAACAACTTTTTCAAATGGTACATCCTGGTGTTGGAAAGCTTCAATCGTTGTAGATCTTATTCCCTTAAGCGTTTCTTTAAAAGACATTCCACCGTCAATATTGCTTCGCAGCGCCAATGTGTTAGCAAAGAAGCCAACCAGGTTTTCGATTTCCTGTTGGGCACGTCCCGCAACTACGGTTCCCACGCAGATATCCTGCTGGCCACTGTAGCGGTACAGCAATACTTTTAAAGAACTCAGCAAGGCCATAAAAAGTGTCACGCCATTATCCGAACTGAGAATATGAAGTTGTTCTGTCAGGTTTTTATCGAGTGAGAAATTCCTGACAGAGCCATTGCCCGTTGGAATGTTAGGCCTTGGATGATCGGCAGGAAGTTGCAGAGGTTCCAGGCCGTCCAGGTTGTCTTTCCAGAAAGCCAATTTTTTAGAAAGGACCTCTCCGCTCATTACCTGTCGCTGCCAAATGGAGAAATCTACGTACTGCAATTCCAGCGGTTCAAGTTTAGAGTTATTGCCTTCCCGGGCAGCAGAATAAAACTCCGCAAGCTCTTTTATAATTACTGAAGTGGACCAACCATCAGAAGCAATATGATGCAATGTAAGAATGAGCACACTTTCGCGAGTTGAGAAATTGACCAGGCTTACCCGCAACATGTGATCTTTCGAGAGATCAAATGGCTTTTTGATCAGATCATCTACAACACCTGGCAAATCTTTATCTGCATCAAACAAGGCACCATCTACATCGCCCATCTCCCACCTATCCTTATCAAGAACAAACTGGTATGGCTGGCCGTTCTCTTCAAGAATTACAGTCCTAAGTATTTCATGCCGGTTTACAATTTGTTGAAATGAAAATCGCAAAGCCTCTTTATCTAACGAACCTGTGAGTCTAAAGACAGCGGGTATGTGATAAGCAAGGCTACCCTCCATTTGATCCAGAAACCAGAGGCGTTCCTGGTTGAATGAAAGAGGAATTCTCCCTGGCTTTTGAACGACATAAACCGGACGTGAATAGGAATTCTCTTTCTTTTTATCAATGATAGCCGACGATTGTTGGGCCAGGGTTGGATTTAAAAAGATGTCAGTCAACTCTACAGAAACCGAAAACTGTTTTGAGATGCGGGACACCAATTGAACTGCTTTTAGACTATTTCCTCCGACCTGGAAAAAATCATCATTCTCTCCAAAACCGGAATGTCCTAACAGATTTTGCCAAATAGAAAACAACGCTTCGACATCCGGGCTCATTTGCAAGAAGCCCGTTTCAACGGTGTCTTTTTGCCTGGCACCGATTAAGTCAATAATTCCCCTGCCTGTTTTAGCAATAGATGTCTTATTAAAATGATTGCTCTTCATTTAGTAAATAGAAATTATTGAATAATAATTTTTCCGGTCTATTCTGCTTAGTACGTTAGAAGCAAAAATTGACAAGTATAAGAATACAAAAATTGAAATGGGACACAGTCTGACTGCAACAAGGGGCTTGAAGCAAAATTTTATATGAACGGAACAAAGGCCGTCTTCTGAAAAGCTAATTAAGCCAAATAAGCGTAAATAAATTTCTTGTCTTTTCAATTTTCTTCGGTTTTAAAAGCAAGCGTTTATATTCCTGTAATTATCAGAGTCAACAGGTAAGCAAAAAAAGCCTTAGCTGGTCATAGTAAACAAATCTTAAAGCAAGCAGTGATGTTAAAGTAGTTTCAAAACAATAACATTCAGTGCTACTCAGACCTCTTAAAAAAAAGAACAGTATCTAAAAATATTGGAAGAGAAAGTTGCTCAGATTTTGAACAAGGATAGTGTGGTAGTCGTTATTAAAAGGTAGTTGCGGTTTGCTTTAAGACTTTCATAACATTGGCAAATATATATTTTTCAGATCAGAAAGCGAAGCATTACATTGGGTAAATTTTAAATGTACTTTACTTTTAATATACTCTACAGAATCGTGTCTTTGGAGACTTGGGTGATTTCTGAATTGATTTCATCGCTTGCCACTACGTTGCGATAATAGGTATTATCGGTATGGTCCATCACCCAATTTGTTCTACTTAAGAATTCTTCGAACGGTTTATTTTTTGGAGTTGAAGTGAATTGGAGCCTGATTGTATTGAGTTGGTTGAATACGCAATAGTTTTGCATTTCGGAAATAGCAAAATCTTCTACATTGCGGCCAAGTACCCGGCAACTTAAAAGGAAACTTTCGACAACAAGTTCATTAGATACAACCGAGGCCAAAATTAAACCTACAACTCCGTAGTCACCAAAACGATCGCTTACCTCAATAATTCTATAATAGCTATTTTCAGCAGAAAGAATTTTTAGTATTTCTTCTTGCGTTTTTCTAATGCCATTCAGGTTAAATTGGTTAGTACGTAGGATCAACTGAAAAGCCCTGTCGAAATCGTCATCATTTATGTTTCTTACCGTCACCTTGATTAACAGAGATTCTAGAAACGTCGATAGTGAGTCGTGCTTTTCTAATTCGGTCCTCCTCTCTTTTTCGACCCTATACCGTGCGTTTCGTTCCAGGTCTTCTTCGGTAACGTGGAACGTATCGAACGCCCACGTGTGAAGAAGTAGATCTTTAATTTCGACAGGATCCACGGGAATCGTTACTGAGAGGATTTCGGGGCAGAACAATTCCAATTGCTCAATTTCAAATTCACTGTCATCAATAAAAATAAAGCTATCGAGTCCAAGGTTCAATTCTTTTGAAATAGCCGTCATGTTTTTTGATTTAGGCTGCCAGTTCACCCGATATGCGGTTATATGTTCACGCTTCAATTTCATGTCCGGATGTCTCCCGAAAACTTCCCAGACATCCTCCTCATTATTTTTACTGCACAAAGCAAGCAGAAATCCTTCACGATATTTATCTAACACAAATTCCTGCAGAGCTAAATAATTTTCATCGATGACAACATTCATTGCACCCACCTCGCCGCAGACACCTTTCCACAAAGTATTATCGCAATCGAGCACAATCAATTTGTAAGCCGGGCCTTTGAAGGCCTTGATTTTACGGGCCAAATACGTTCCTGTTGCCGCATACAGTTCCTGGGTGAATGGCATATGGCCAACCTCATCAGCTTTGGAATCATACAAATCAGTGACCTGGTACATTCTTGTAATTTCATCCAATGACAACAGGTTCATTCTTGAAAGTCCTGCAACCAGGGTTGCCAAATTGCTATTCAATTCTGAAATTCTTGCAATGGTTTGCTTAGAATAATTATTAGGTTCGAAAACGGGAACAATGATTACCAGGAACGGAGCGAGTGTATGCTTGTTTACTGTCCCAATTATTTGCTCCAGTTGAAGATAAATTTCATTAAGAAATTGAACTTGTTCTTCCTGGCTCAAATCTTTTTTTTCTCTCAGCCAATCTTCGAAGCGGATGAATAGGACATTTAAACCGGTGTTACTATTTAATGCGCTTTTTGAATCCAGCAACTGTTGAAAAACTTGTCCATAGGGAGAAAAAGAAATAGTGATTCCCATCCCAAGCTCCTGGTTCCAATATTCTAAATATTCTTGCAGCGGTTCAGCGACAAAAGATGCACAAATATTTATTGGCAACAAACTGTTCTCCGGACGTTTCTTTATTGCTTCATTATTTCTCAACCCGGAACTAAAAGATCCAACCTTATCGTAATCCGTCAGCAGTTTTTCATTGTCTACTATCGCATTTTCCAGCAGCTCTACGAATTTCCCAATGAATCCCTGCATTCTTTCGGAGGTGTACAGCCTGGCGTTGTAACTTAAATAAATTTTCAATTGGTCTCCATCTGGCTCTACATCAATTTTAAAATCAAGCACCGATTGATACACTTGTTCGCCTTTAAAAATAACCGGTTCCAACTCTATTTCACTCCCGGTGTCCTCACCTGGCCCGTTCACCTGTTTCTTTTTTCCCTGTTCAATTTCAGAATGAAAATTTATCATTGTGTCAAAAAAAGGATTTCGCGAAAAATCTCTTCGATCAATAAAACGTTCTACCATCAAGTCAAACGGATAATCCTGGTTTTTGAAAGAATCAACGAGGATATTGTTACAACCTTCGAGGTAGGCTGTTAGCGATGAACCTTCTTCAACCGAAATTCTTATTGGGAGAAAATTAATAAAGGCGCCGATAAGATTTTCAGTATCCACATGACTTCTTCCTGAAGTGACGGATCCAATAACTATATCATGCTGCTTGCAATATTGGCTGACCAAGAGTCCGTACAACGAAAAAAGCAAATTATTGAGCGTCATGTTTTGCTTTGTTGCCATCGTCTTCAGCGCCCGGGTCAGAGACGATGGAATCTTCGCCTCTAAAGACGAACCCAGGAAAGTCAAAACCTTGGGTCGTTCGAAATCTGACGGAAAATCCAGAACGGGTAGCGGGCCTTGCAACATTTTATCCCAATAACTTTCCTGTTCTTTCAATATGGAAGAATGCCATCCAGCATAATCTTTATATTGAATGGATAAAGATGGTAAATCACTGTTATCTCCATTTGAATAGGATTTGTATAAAGTCAATACCTCATCCATCAAAATTATTTTGGACCACCCATCACTTATAATGTGATGTATGCTGAAAAGCAGAATATTTGTTGCCGAATTTTGAGAAAAGATTTTAACTCTGAACAACGGCCCAGTGGTAAGATCATAGTCTCGTTTCAATTCGCCATCTCTGTTATCCGCAACGACTGAGTCAATATCTTCATTCTCTCCAATTGCAATCTCGTCAATTTTAAAGCCCAGTTCTGACAGAGAAAGAATTTTTTGTCGAGGCTCGCCTTCTATCTCCACAAACACCGTTCTTAGAATTTCATGTCTCTCAATCACTGCCAGTATCGCTTTTGTTAAGGCTGCTTTATCCAGGTTTCCTTTTATGATGTAAGCTTCAGACGCATTGTATGCCTGTGATCCATCCCTGTAATGATTCAATACCCAAAATCTTTTCTGGGCATGCGATAAGTCATAGTGCTCGCTCAGCGGCAGCCTTTCAATTTCTGAAAAAGTTTTTTCAGTCTTACAGCGGACTAAATATTCTGCAAGTTCTTTAACTGTTGGATTCTTAAAAATGTCAGC
>JBBSPT010000203.1:0-5569 GCA_038258515.1 Chitinophagales bacterium
ACGGCGTTTTTGATATTATTCATGAAGGTCATATAAAAGTTTTGACGCAGGCTGCTTCTTTCGCTGATATTTTGATTGTGGGATTAAATGCCGATGCTTCCGTAAAAAGGTTAAAGGGAAGTGATCGGCCGATAAATAGCGTACAATCCAGGGCGATAGTGCTTGCTGCGCTGCTCGTAGTTGATGCGGTAGTTATCTTTGAAGAAGACACGCCGTTGAACCTGATCAAGATGATCAGGCCCAACGTCCTCGTGAAAGGAGGCGATTATACAGTACAGTCGATCGTTGGTGCAGAAGATGTGTTGGCCCATCAAGGAAAGGTAGAAATAGTACCACTCGAAAAAGGCTTTTCCTCTTCCGCTGTTATTGAAAAACTGCAGCAATTATAACGGGAAAAATATGCACAAAGCAAAAATTATAACGAGAGATATAAGCTGGCTGTCCTTCAATGGACGGGTATTGCAGGAAGCTGGCGACGAAAACGTTCCGCTCAAAGAGCGAATTAAATTTCTTGGGATTTTTTCCAGCAACCTCGATGAATTTTTCAGGGTGAGAGTTGCTGCACTCAGGCGCATGATAGAGTACGGACCAAAGGCTAACATGCATCTTGAAGAAACTCCGGATAAAATATTGGAAGAAATAAATATTAAGGTTAGTACTCAGCAAAACCAATTTAACCGGACATGGATGAACATCCTGGCAGAGTTAAAAAATCAACAGATATTTCTTGTCAATGAAAACGAGCTGAACGAAGAGCAACAGCATTTCGTCGTGGATTATTTTAATGATCTTGTCAGGAGTAACATCGTTCCCTTAATGCTCGAGAGCATCCGCGATTTTCCTACATTGAATGACAAGTCAATCTATCTTGCATGTAAGCTTTCCACGGCTGACGGAAGTATTCAGCAGCGTTTTGCTCTGGTGTCTGTTCCTTCGAGGCTGCCTCGGTTCATAGTGCTTCCGGCTGACGGAGACAAAAAGTTCATTATCCTTCTCGAGGACATCATTCGTTTTTGCTTACCTAATATCTTTTCATTTTTCGGCTACGATACCTTCTCCTCAAACCTGATAAAGGTGACCCGCGATGCAGAGCTCGACATTGAAAGCGATGTTTCCACGTCATTCATTCAAAAGATAGAAAAAGGGTTGAAAAACAGGAAGAAGGGAAAGCCTGTCCGGTTTGTATTTGACAAAGAAATCGATAGTGGATTATTGAATTATCTTATCAAAAGACTTGGCCTTTCAGAAAAAGATAATTTACAATCAGGCGAACGAATTCATAATTTCAAAGATTTTATCAGTTTTCCGGGGGAAGTTTTTCAGAAAAAAAATACAAGACAAAAGCCATTTATCCATCCGCTGTTGCAGGATGCCGACAGTGTTACGAATATCGTTTTGCAAAGAGATGTTCTTCTCAACTTTCCATATCATTCTTTCGACTCCTTAATAGACTTGTTGCGTGAAGCAGCCATAGCGCCGGATGTCACAAGTATCAAGGTGACATGTTACAGGCTTGCAACAAGATCAAATATCATCAATGCACTCACTAACGCTGTAAGAAATGGTAAATCCGTGACAGTGATCCTCGAACTCAGAGCTCGTTTCGATGAGGAAGCAAACCTGGAATGGAAGGAAAAATTAGAAGAGTCCGGCGTCCGGGTATTTGTGGGCGCTGAAAATATGAAAGTGCACGCAAAGTTATGCCTGATTAAAAAAAGAGAAAACAATCACACCGTGCACTATGGTTTTGTAAGCACCGGCAATCTTAACGAAAAGACGGCAAAAGTGTATAGCGATCATTGTTTGCTCACCAGCGATCGCAACATCATGGCTGATGTGAACAGGATGTTCAACTATCTCGAAAATCCGCGGGACATGCAACAGCTCAAAAATTGCAAGCAACTTCTCATCAGCCCGGTTGGCATGAGAAAGCAACTCCATTCGTTAATTGGCCGGGAAATAAAGAGTGTACGAAATGGCAAAAGCGCTGCAATCACTTTGAAACTAAACTCGCTTAGCGATGAAAATTTAATTGCAAACCTTTACCAGGCTGTCCGGTCCGGGGTTAAAATAAAGATGATCATCAGGGGTATCTGCTGTATGTACACAGAGAGCAAAAAATTCAAGAAGAAAGTTAAAGCAATCAGCATAGTGGATGAATACCTTGAACATTCCCGCGTGCTTATTTTTCATTTCGACGGGAAGGAAAAAGTGTTTATATCTTCCGCAGACTGGATGGTGCGAAACCTTGATCATCGCGTGGAAGCAGCATGCCCGATCTTTGATGCTGAGATACAACAGGAGTTGAAAGATATTCTTCAAATTCAGTTAAGCGATAATGTCAAAGCGCGGATACTTGACAACAATCTCGCCAATGAATATGTAGAACAAGACGACCGGCAACCGATCCGTTCACAGATTGAAATCTACAATTACTTACAACAGAAAACATATTCCACTCTTGAAGTTAGCGGCAATTGATATTGGTAGCAATGCAGCGCGGTTACTAGTCTCGGAAGTTAGCATCGATGAGGAAGGACGGCCTTCATTCACCAGGGTTAATCTCACCCGGGTTCCACTGCGCCTGGGCTTTGACGTGTTCGACACAGGCGGGATCTCCGACAAAAAGAAAACCCTGTTGCTTCAAACGATTAGAGCTTTCTCCTATTTGTTACAGGCTTATGAGGTGAGTCAATTTAAGGCATGCGCCACATCTGCTATGAGGGAATCTTCCAATGCTGCAGAGATTATTGACTTAATTAAAAATGAAACCGGGATTCAAATTGAAATTATTTCAGGAAATGATGAAGCCTCTTTTATTTACGAAAATCATATCGCTGAAAGCCTTGACAATAACCGCGCTTATCTGTATGTGGATGTGGGTGGCGGAAGCACGGAGATCACTTTTTTTGCAAACAATGAAATGGTTTTTAAAGATTCCTTTGATATCGGCACTATCCGGATACTGCAAAATAAAGTAAGCCAGTCTGCCTGGCAGGAAATGAAGGATACACTCAAAAAACAAACCGAAGGTTATGACAAAGTAATCACAATCGGATCGGGCGGAAACATCAACAAGATTTACACGCTTAGTAAACAAAAAGATATGAAGCCGCTTCACCTCGATGTACTTGTTTCGTTTCTCAAAGTGCTTGGTGATCTATCCATCGCGGACAGGATTAACATTTATAAAATGAGGGAAGACAGGGCTGATGTGATTGTGCCTGCTTTACAGATATACGTCAATGTGATGCGATGGTCAGGCTCCGAAGAAATCTATGTTCCAAAGATCGGTCTTGCAGATGGTCTTGTGCAGCACTTATGGAAAGAGATGAATGAAAAAAATAATCAACAAACTTCATCATTGCAAAGGTGAAAGTTTAAAACAATGTACGACACCGGTTTATCCAACCGATACGTTTTTTCAATAGTCAGAATTTAAAAGTAAAGAAAGACATTTCCTCTCCGCAATCGAGTTGCGCCTTTACCTACTTTGATTCAGGAAATATTTATATTTGCGGCCAGCGATCGCTCAAAAGGATTTGTTTTATTCTAATGCAGAGCCATCTCCCACGTCGCTTTCCTCTTTCTATAAACTGTATTGAATGGCAACACTTAAAGAAGCAAAAAAAATTACCACTCACACTCTACAAAAGATGAAAGAAGTGGGGGAAAAAATTTCCATGATCACTGCCTACGATTTTTCCTTTGCGAAAATTTTCGATGAAGCGGGAATCGACATCATGCTGGTTGGCGATAGCGCCAGCAATGTGATGGCAGGCCATCTCACCACTCTTCCAATCACGCTGGATCAAATGATCTATCACGCTGCCGGCGTTGTAAGAGGCAGTCATCGGGCGCTTGTCCTTGTCGATCTTCCCTTTGGAAGTTACCAGGGCAACAGCAAGGAGGCTTTGAATTCCACGATCAGGATCATGAAAGAAACAGGTGCGCATGGAATAAAGCTGGAAGGTGGTGAAGAAGTACTCGAGTCTATAAAGAGAATCATAAGCTCAGGCGTCCCGGTGATGGGGCATCTTGGACTTACACCTCAATCTATTTACAAATTTGGAACTTACACAGTTAGGGCCAGGGAAGATGTGGAGGCAGAGAAATTAAAACGTGATGCTATGCTTTTGCAGGAGGCGGGCTGCTTTGGCATAGTTTTGGAAAAAATACCGGCGAGCCTCGCAAAGGAAGTTTCCATGCATCTATCAATCCCAACGATAGGTATTGGCGCAGGCAGCGATTGTGATGGCCAGGTGTTGGTGATGCATGATATGCTTGGCATCAATACAGAATTCAAACCCAGGTTTTTGCGTCAATACCTGGATCTTCATACACAGGTCACCGGCGCTGTTCAACAATATATCGACGATATCAAATCGCGGAATTTCCCAAGTGAGCAAGAACAATACTAAAAGACACCTGGGATGAAAGTTCTGTTGAAAGAATAATTCGGCTTTATAATCCAAAAATTTCGGATCATGCAACAATTTCTCACAGCATTGCAACTCTCAGCAGCTAACAAGGGAGTTTCATCAGGAACGCGATGGCATACATCATCTGGTCAAAAAATTACCAGCCTCTCTCCGGTAGATGGAAAAACTATTGGTACTGTTAGCAGCGTTGACAAAAAGAATTTTGATAACATTGTCGCGATTGCGGGAAAAGCATTCCCGGAGTGGCGGTCATGGACGGCCCCGGCAAGAGGAGAAATCGTAAGGCAGGTAGGCAATGAACTCCGTGCAAATAAAGCTAATCTTGGAAAACTCGTAAGCTATGAAATGGGCAAGAGCCTTCAGGAGGGAATGGGTGAAGTGCAGGAAATGATTGACATCTGCGATTTTGCTGTAGGCCTCTCCAGGCAATTGTATGGACTCACCATGCAAAGCGAACGTCCGGGTCATAGAATGTATGAGCAATACCATCCTCTGGGAATAGTCGGAATTATTTCAGCATTTAATTTTCCGGTTGCAGTATGGAGTTGGAACAGCATGATAGCAATGGTGTGCGGAGATGTCTGTATCTGGAAACCATCGGAAAAAACACCACTTTGTGCAGTAGCATGTATGCACATCATCTCAAAAGTTTTTAAAAGCAACAAAGTTCCTGAAGGCGTTTGCTCACTCGTTGTTGGAGGAAGCGAAGCGGGTCAGTGGCTCTGCAATGAAAAAAGTGTGGCGCTCGTTTCCGCAACAGGTTCCACAAAAATGGGAAGGGCAGTAAATGCTTCTGTGGGAGCACGTCTTGGAAAGACGTTACTCGAGCTCGGTGGAAATAATGCGATCATCATTACAGAAGAAGCAGATCTCGAAATTGCTTTGATCGGCAGTTTATTTGGAGCAGTAGGCACAGCCGGACAGCGGTGCACTACCACACGAAGGCTCATCATTCACGAAAATATTTATGATACTTTCCGGAAGAAATTGGTAACTGCGTACAAACAGCTCAATATCGGAAATCCACTCACAGAGGGAAATCATGTGGGACCGTTAATTGATAAGGATGCCGTGGATTCTTACCTCAAAGCCATAAAAGAATGCAAGAGTGAAGGTGGTAATTTTAT
>JBBSPT010000204.1:0-5534 GCA_038258515.1 Chitinophagales bacterium
AAGCAATCCAATAATCGTTGCAAGGCTATTTCAATTCCTGTCAGCGTTACAATGGGTTCAAGGCATGGCAACCGCTGCTGGTAAGGCAAAATTGGTTGTATGGGATTGATCACTTCATCTTCAAATCCCAATGCCTGGTCTAAACGCTGTAAAAACTTTTGGCCAAACCGGCGACGCAATGCGCTGCGCGGCATGTTGATGAAATCTTTTATTTGCCGGAGGCCTAATTTTTCTAAACGTTCTACAATTTCCGGATCAATGCGCAACGCCGCAGGTGGCAATGAAAGTAAAGCCATCTGCTGTTTGCCTGTTTCAACAATCATGGCATCGTGTCCATGATGAGAAATAGCCCATGCGGCACCGATAGTATCTGCAGTCGCAGCCCGGGTACTGTAACCAAAGTGATATAAACGATTAACTATGTCCGCTAAATATTCTTTTTCTCCTCCCCACAAGTGAGCGCATCCTGTAATGTCAAGAATAATTCCTGAGGGCATATCAATAGCTACAAAAGGTGTATACCGGATGCACCATTCGGCAATGCCTTTGAGCAAGGTGTCTGGAAGATTGGGCTTGTCGTCGAGCACTTCCAAAGAAGGAATGATCGTTCTTGCATCTGCGACTACCATACCGGCGTGCACACCTTGCTTTTTTGCAAGAACATTAACTGATGTGATCATCATTCTTCCATGATCAGGGAAAGACAGCGCGAAAGGAATATTTTTCAAAGATGGCCGGCGACGGGTGAACCAATCCGTTCGCAGGTAACGGAACCATATGGAAGCAAAACGTTTCTGCATATCATCCCGTTTTTCTTTTTTGATGTTGATAGATTTCTGCTTTCTTTGGAATATTTTGGAATTGTCCGGACCTGAATTCTACCAGCCAGCTTCCCGGCTGACCGTTCCTCACTTTCAGCAATTCCACCTTCCACCGGGGAAACCCAACTCCGGGCATCTCATCTTCAAATTCACTGGATAGATGACTAATTTTCCACCTGGTTAAGCAAGCCGTTGTATTCAAATTTCGTGGCTGCTGACGAAGCACAAAGCCCGTCACTCCACTTTCTTCCACAGCTAATTGTAATCTTCGTGAAGCTGTAAAATTTAATTCATGCATCTCCCCTACTACGGCCGAAAGTCCTTTGCATTTAAGGGCTTCTTCCATTGTCCACAGAATTTCTTTTTCTTTTTTAAGATGAATAAAAATGATTTTCTCAGGCACCACTCCATAAGATCTTAATGCAGGTGGAAAGATTATTTTAGAAGAAGTTATCCAGATACATGCTCCGCTGCTTTTCATAAGTGAGGCGATAATCCCTGAAATAAAACCACAGGTAGCTGCTGCATCTTCTGTTAGCGGTGCGAGAAATTCATGCACTGCTCCCACGGCAAACTCACCATTTGGAAATGCTTGTTGTATAGCAGCCGGCAGGATATTGGTTGCAGTGTTTCCAGGAATTTTTCTAAATCCCTGTAGCGGGAGAATTTCCTTTTTCAACCGGGCTATAATATCTGCTTTTACGGTGTTCATTTAAAAATCAACTGAGTTTATTTTGATAAAATTACTAAAATATTTAGTATATTATTTAAAACTTTTATCCGGATTGGAGATTTTCTTCATCAACTTCACCTGCCTGGAAATATAAAATCTACTTAAAATACCTGACTTTATAATGGATGAAAAAATTGAAATAAATGTTTGAGGAAGAGACTCCTGGGAAGTTGAGCGGCAAAAGGGATTCGAACCCTCGACCCTTAGCTTGGGAAGCTAATGCTCTACCAACTGAGCTATTGCCGCATGAATACTAAAGTAAGAATAAATTATTTTATAACTAACTGTCTTTTAAATTCAAAAAATGTAGAGTAAGAATAAACGTAGACAGCTGTCTTTTGACCCACTGAAAATGTTTCCAAAAATTTTCTTTGATTATTTACCTTCACAAAAAATCCAGTGATCATCTCTAGGATCAACACTTTGGAAAAATCGATAAAAATTCTAAATATTTTTTTGAATGCTTAAATAAATAAGATGAGAAAATTAATTGTCCTGGCTCTCTTCATCAGCAGTTTGTTGCCCGTTACTGATCTTAAGGCTCAGCCGAAAGAACAAAGGGTTAAAGTAATTGTAGGCCCTGATCATGCGGACTGGGTGTATAAGACAGGAGAGGTTCCTAAATTTTCGATCGCCGTTCAAAGAGATGGCACAACATTAAAAAATGTTGTTATTAAATATAAAATTGGACCAGAGCAGATGGATCCTGTAAAAACGGATTCTTTAAGCCTCCCAGCAGGTACTACGACCATCAGCGCGGGTACCATGAAAAATCCTGGTTTTCTTAGATGCACTGTCACCGCAATAGTTGATGGTAATCAATACGAAAACAGCGCCACGGCCGGCTTCGAGCCACTGGCAATAAAACCAGTTGCAGAAATCCCGACCGATTTTTCCGCATTTTGGAATACTGCAAAAGATGAACTGGCAAAAGTTCCCATGGATGCCGTAGTGACTTTGCTTCCTGACCGGTGCACTGCAAACGTGAACGTGTACCAGGTAAGCTTACAGAATGAGCGAGTCGGCTCCAGGATTTATGGAATATTATGTGTCCCTAAAAAAGAAGGAAAGTATCCAGCCCTTTTGCGGGTACCAGGCGCCGGTGTTCGTCCTTACTTTGGAAATATCTCTATGGCTGAGAAAGGCATGATCACTCTCGAGATCGGCATTCATGGCGTTCCGGTAACTATGGAGCAAAATGTTTACAATAACCTTGGAGCTGGCGCTTTAAGAGGATATCAAAATTTTAATCTTGACGATCGCAATCAGTTTTATTACAAGCGGGTGTACCTGGGATGCGTTCGGGCAAATGATTTCCTTGTAAGTCTCCCACAGTTTGATGGAAATAATCTCGCTGTGACGGGAGGAAGCCAGGGCGGCGCTCTTTCAATCGTTACTGCATCCCTGGATGAAAGAGTAAAATATCTCGCTGCATACTATCCTGCACTTTGCGATCTTACAGGGGAACTGTTTGGACGTGCCGGCGGATGGCCACATTATTTCTCAAAGAACAATATGGCATTTAATAATAAGAAGGATAAAATAGCCACCTGTGGATATTATGACGTGGTAAACTTTGCCAGGAATTTAAAGGTTCCGGGAATCTATAGTTGGGGATACAACGACAATGTGTGTCCGCCTACTTCGATGTATGCCGCCTATAACACTATCAGCGCTCCAAAGTCTTTGTTCCTTGCTTTGGAGACAGCTCATTGGAATTATCCTGAACAGAATGAAAAACTCAACAATTGGCTGTTAGACAAATTGAATGTAAAGCAATGATTGATTGTGAGATCAACCAAATTGATTATGATTTCCTTTTAATAGTTCCAAATTCATTCGGTGAACGGAAAGAATAGCAGATCGTAATTGAACAGGAATTTCGCAATGCATATATTTTCATGCCATGATGAATTCCGGATGGATTATGTGTCTCCCCCAATTAAAATATTATTTGTATCATAGCTACGCTGATGGTTTTTCTATTTTATATAGATTGAATAGCTATGTTGAATTTGTGGTACGATTTTCTCGCCTGAATGCGAAAATTATTATCGCGTTTGATTTTAATTTATTTAGTTGGCTGATAAAATGTTTGTTTTTGAATGAGTGTTGAGAAGAAAATTTACGGTGAAACGGCAACGATCGCTTCTGCTTTTTTCCTGTTAACTGCCTTAATTTATTTTGGAGTTTTTCATACCAAACGGCCTTCTGTTAGGTTTATTGATCCAGGTAATAAAACTGAAAATGTAGAAGAACACACTATCATTTCAACCATTAATATTAACCTGCCAAATGGCGGTTTAGATACTTTCACGGTCAATCTAAAAAGTGTATTTCTCACCGAAGAAGAAACGGGAATCAAAGTCCCCGCGACTATCACAACTTCTGAAGATCAAAGGGAAATCAGGCTAATTCCGAACGCTCCACTGAACCTAAAATCCACCTATATTTTCAGCATTACGCGGAGAGTGAAGGATAAAAAAGGCGCATCATTTATTCCTTTTACCAGTCGCTTTACAACTGTAGCCATCCCTACGGAAGCGCTTAATGGCGTAGCCTTTGAAAAGATCATGCAGCCCAATATAACTGGTCAACATACGACGCTAACTATCGGGCCTGACGGTAAACTGTATGCATTGAACATGACAGGGCTTATCACAAGATTTGTTATAAATCGCGATGGAACTTTGCAGCGTCCTGATAGCCTTTTCTCTTTGCAGGATGCCTACGGGAAGCGGCAGGAGCGGGTTGCTATAGGACTTTGCTTCGATCCATCGTCAACGGTTGACAATCTCATTGCTTATGTAACTCATCAAAGCGCTCCCCTCGTTGACGGTCCGCAGTGGGATGGCAAATTGACAAGACTCTCAGGATCCAATCTGCAAAACGCACGGGATGTGTTGGTGCATTTGCCAAGATCGGCAAAAGATCATCTTACTAATGGTGTCGCCTTCGGCCCGGATGGAGCTTTATACTTTAACCAGGGCGGAATGACCGCCATGGGAGCTCCGGATGAGGTATGGGACAACAGGCCGGAATGTCTTCTTTCTGCAGCAGTTCTAAGGCTTGATTTATATAAATTGAAAAGTTTCCCGCTGGATGTGAAGACCAAAGACGGGGTCGGAACTTATGATCCTTATACCTATAATGCACCATTGACAATTTATGCATCAGGTCTCCGCAACGCTTACGATCTTACCTGGCATAGCAATGGAAATCTTTATATCGCCGTGAACGGTTCCAGTCCAGGTGGCAATACACCCTCCTCTGTGCATGGCTACAAAAGACCAGATGGATCTTTGTATGATAGACCGCAGATTCCCGCTTTGACTGACGTACGTGAGGCTCAGCACGATTTTCTTTACAGGATAGAAAAGGGCGGATATTATGGACATCCAAATCCAACAAGAGGTGAATATGTAATGAATGGGGGCAATCCAACAGCAGGTGTTGATTCTGCTGAAGTAAGTGACTATCCTGTTGGAACATCACCCGATAAAAATTATCGTGGCTATTCTTACAACTTCCAAAATTTTAAATCACCCGACGGATCAATAGAATATAAGAGTAGTAAATTCAATGGGGCGCTAAAAGGCAAACTTTTAATTGTGCGCTACAGCCAGGGTGATGATATTATTACACTTACTCCCGGGAGTCCGAATGGAGATATTATCAGTACCATAGGTGGCCATTCGATTGAAGGTTTCTCAGGTTTTCTCGACCCTCTGGATTTGGTTGAAGATGTAAAAACCGGAAATATATATGTTTCAGAATTTGGAGGAAGCGGCACGATAACACTTCTCAGGGCGAAAGAATAGTTTGATCTCAAATTGATGGCGCCGTTCTGCAATTTCTTCCTATATTGAATGCATGAAAATAAAATGTTTCCTTTCCCCTTTTTATTTTACACTCTGCTTTTTTTTATTAGCAACGACGGGTCTTGAGGCTCAAAACATTCGTCTGCACCCGGAAAATTC
>JBBSPT010000205.1:0-5529 GCA_038258515.1 Chitinophagales bacterium
CAGCCGCCCCGGCGACAGTGTTTCCATCGATCTCAACATTATTCATGAAGTCGTCACAATAAATTCCCACCGTATTATTATTAAACGTCGTAGTGCCTTCGTAAGCTCCGAGTCCATTCAAAACAATATTGCCAATGATTTTCGTTCCACTGTAAACTTCGCCTCTTTTCCCCTGGGCATATATACCTCCGCCGTCCTGCTTGATCGTACAAAATGTATCGATGTAATTATTTTTGACTATACTATTGTTTCGCCCAAACTTTATTCCGATATAGCCGGTATTGATAATTGTATTTCCCTCTGTAACGCTGTTAACACCGCTATTGCTAATTGCAGAAATACCTGCATTGTTTTGGGTCATGCCGGCAATGAAGCCAGTGTTTCTTACTAAACAATTTTTAACAATGGTATTGTCCGTAGCTGAAATGCCTTCGTTCAATGCATTTTGAAATTTACACCCTTCAACCACCAGGTCATGGTATGTTTTTGAAAGTATTCCATCAATTCCACTAAAAAAAATATCGCAATTCCGGATCGAAACACCAGAGCCGGGCCCATTCAAAATAATTGAGTTTTCATTAGCGCCAGAAAATACAATATTTTCTACCTCAACATCGCTGACGTTTACAATCGCCAGGAGGTTATTCAAACTTGCTATCCGAACTTTGGAGGGAGAATTATTCCCGTAATACATTTGCAATTTTTTGCTTACGGGATCGAAATACCACTCTCCTGCCTCGTCCAGTGTAGCAGGATGATTCTGAATAAAATATCCAAATCCATATTTAGGTTCATATATAAGACCAGCGCCAATGTTGAGCGTATTACCATTATGGCTGAGAATTTTCGCACGATCAATTGAGAATTGTGAACTTCTCACCACCGCATCCGCGCCCGACCAGTCAGGCTGAGGTTTCAAAAAAATATCTGTGATCGAATTTTTTCCAGTGTTAGCGCTTATTTTTAGATAGCCCTTGTTGGGCGCATTTATGTTTGGGTATCTTCCAATCTGTTGTACGTCGCCATCCCTAACTACCATGTTCAATGTCGTCAAATCAGTCATGAGTGAACTGCTTTCCCAAATGCCTTTGCCGATTTGCTTCCAACTTTTTATTTCGGTAAATCCCGTAACCACCGGTTTTGGTCCGCTTCCGTAGGCGCCAATAATTATGGGCGAATTTCTGTCACCGCCCTTAGTGATCTTTATAGTTCCAAAAAATTCATCGCAACGTATCAACAGAATAGAATCACCAGGCAAAAACTTGTCAAAATATGAGTTCAACTTCTCCAGTGTTTTCCATGGCGTCGCGGGATTCTGCGCCTGGCTTGCTACTCTTGCATCATCACCCTCTGTCTCAGAAAAGTAGTAGGTATTTGCGCTGACACTTGAAAGAAAAAAAGAAAGAATAATGATTAAGCAAAACTTCATAGATGCGGAATTTACAGGGCACGTAAACTTAAAACTTAATGCCAGTATCAAAATAATTTGCCTATTTCTATTTGAATTGAAAAGCCATCTTTAACATTCTTTTCAAATCGATCCTTACTGGCAAATTGGGGAGAAAATAAGGCTCACAAAAAGCCCCTGCAACAACAGGGGACTTTTGTATCGAGGAGCAGACTTGAACTGCCGACCTTCGGGTTATGAATCCGATGCTCTAACCAGCTGAGCTACCTCGACATATTCCTTTCGGGCGGCAAAGATAATACATTGCATAAAATGAAAAACGGTAAAGTGAAGCAATTGAATCAGTTTGCTTTTTTGCCGGGGTAAACACGCAGGGCCTCTTCAAGGCAATCCATCGCTGAATTGATAGAATCAACATTGAGTACGTAAGCGAGTCGCACTTCGTTTTTGCCAAGACCTTCGGTTCCGTAAAATCCTGAAGCGGGGGCAAGCATCACAGTGGATCCATCATAATTGAAATCTTCTAACAGCCACTGACAAAAGAGATCGGCGTCATCTACAGGAAGGGAAGCCATGGCGTAAAATGCTCCTCCCGGCTCAGGGCAAAAGACGCCAGGGATTTTGTTTAGTCTATCTACCAGCACGTCTCTGCGAAGTTGATATTCCGCCTTTGTTGCGGTAAAATAATTCAGGGGAAGATCCAGGGCGGCCTCTCCCAGAATTTGTCCGAACTCCGGTGGACTTAATCTTGCCTGGGCAAATTTCATTACAGCGGCAATAACTGATTTGTTCCTGGTTACCAAGCAACCAATTCTTGCGCCGCAGGCGCTGTATCTTTTACTAATCGTATCCACCAACACAACGTTATCCCGGACACATTCGAGCTGCAAGGCGCTGAAATGTTCACCCGAATAACAGAACTCCCTGTAGGCCTCGTCGGAAAATAGAAACAATCCATGTTTTAAAACAATTTCTTTTAGTACCTCCAACTCATTCCGGCTATAGAGATATCCTGTTGGATTGTTTGGATTGCAAATAACAATCGCCTTCGTTTTGGGAGTAATCTTCTTTTCAAATTCTTCAATGGGTGGCAGGGCAAATCCCGTTTCAATATTTGAGGTGATCGGGCAAACGACGACGCCCGCCGCAACAGCAAAACCATTGTAATTCGCATAAAATGGCTCGGGAATTATTACCTCATCTCCCGGGTCGAGGCAACTTAAAAAACCAAACAGAATAGCTTCGCTTCCCCCGGTTGTCACAATAATATCTTCATGAGTTATGTCGATATTCTTAGATTGATAATACTTTACCAACTTTCTTCGGTAACTCTCATTCCCTGCACTGTGACTGTATGCCAGTATTTTGAAATCAGAATTTCGCACCGCCGCGAGAGCAGATGGCGGTGTTTCAATATCCGGCTGACCAATATTAAGATGAAATATCCTGATTCCCCGTGCCTTTGCAGCGTCCGCAAATGGAACCAGTTTCCGTATTGGTGATGCAGGCATCATTTCCCCGCGATGACTTACTGAGAGCATGATGCGAAGATAAATAGCCCTGCTGAATGATTTTTTTTTAATTCAGATTTCTTGTAGCGTCAACTTTACATATTTGATTTCCGGATTAACATTGAGGATTCAAAATAATTATTGAACCGAAGGCTGGTGTTTAATTATGAAATTGATAATTGCTTCTGACGAAATTTCAGCCCTGTTACAGGCGTCCGAAATTTCCTCACGTGATACATTGGCAGCAAAAGATTTTTCTTTCAATCTCTTTTTAACTCCCTTCAGTTCCATTGCTTCATAGCCCTGCGGCCTCATTAAAGAGTAGGCATGAATCAATCCGGATAGTTCGTCAAATGCATAAAGCATTTTAGCCATTCGGCTTGTTGGTTCAACGCCAAAATGGTTAGGGCCGTGGGAAGCGATCGCATGTATTATTTCAGGATCAATGTTCCTATGTTCGAGTTCAGCAATTATTTTTTTGCAATGCTGATCAGGCCATTGGTCCCAGTCGGCATCGTGCAGTAGTCCGGCCATTTCCCAACGCCATTGATCCACTTCTGAAAGTTGCTCGTTTTCTTCCGCCCATTTTCGCATCAAATGTGCAACCTGCCGCATATGCAATTTCAACTTTTCATTCAAGACCCAATCATTTAGCAGCGCATCAGCTTCTGCCCGCGACAGGACATTCCCTTTGTTTGCCGGATCTCCAAAACTATTTCTTCCAAGTAAAAGGCTATTCATTTGCCCGGTTTAGTGTATTACGGATATTTAATTGTTTTAATTCTTAGTTATTAATGAGTTCCATTTCCTGCAGCTGCCGCCTTAGCTCCATGGGTGTTTTAAAATGCAGTCCTCTGATTCCCGCTTCTTCTGCACCTTCCACATTTCTCTGGCTGTCATCTATGAAAATTGCATTTTCGGGATTGACTGAAAACCTTTTGAGTAAAGTTTGATAAATATCTGCAAAAGGCTTTCTCGTTTTTTCTTCTCCGCTCATTACAATGCCCTCAAATATTTTTAGAAACTCGTATCGCTCAAGAGCTACCGGGAAGGTTTCCGCACTCCAGTTTGTCAGCGCATACAATTTATATTTTCCGGATTCGGAAAGTTCACGCAAAATCATCACGGTATCTTCAATCGGACCGCCGAGCATTTCTTCCCACCTGCCGTAGTATGCCCGTATCTCTGTATCAAACTCCGGGTGCTTCATCAGCAATTCTTCTGTGGCTTCATGCAAAGATCTGCCTGCATCCTGTTTTTCATTCCAGTCATGTGTACAAATGTTTTCAAAAAACCAGTCAATTTTTTCTTCTGTGTCAAAGATCTGGCGGTAAACATAGCGCGGGTTCCAGTCGATTAGCACACCTCCTAAATCAAAAATAATAGTCGATATCGCTTTGTCCATGATTATTTGTTTTAGCTATTTTACCGAAGTGATCCACCAGCTATTCCCATTCGAATCTTCTACGCCACCACTTCTGCCATAGGACTGATCTGCAACTTCATTGATTGCAGAAGCTCCATGGGCAATCGCTTTCTTAAATGCATCATCGGCATCATCCACATAAATAAAAAGACTCCCGGGCTGCGGCTTAAATTGTTCGGTGCTGTCGGCAAACATGATCGTACTGTCGCCTATCTGAATTTCACTATGCCTGACCGTTTTTTCGTCGCGCATCTCGCGGTTTTTTTTATTTTCGACCGCATTAAAAACCTGCTCAGTGAAAGAAATAAATTCCTGCGCATTTTTTAAAATCAAATAAGGCATTACTGTTTGATACCCTTCGGGAATTGATGAATTTCTTTCCATGATTTTTAATTTTTCCAGGTGAAATAATGTTATTAATGAATTCGCTTCAAGGATGCCTGATAGCAATATTTGCAAATCCCTATTTATTGCAGGTAAAAATAAGATTAAAGGAAAGAACTACTCGTGTAGAATGAAAGTCTGTTTTGCAAAAAATATCCGGAAGTTATAGAACTCTTTCGAGTCTTAACATAATCGGGCCACATTAGAAGGGTAAGTTTATAAGGAAATTTTACCGCTTAGAATTAAATCGGAGTTGAAACTGATTCCGAACGCTACACACCGTTTTCAAGTGTTCTTATTTCCGATATGACTTCAATCATCTTATTTCATGCGACCGTCATTTTTGCGGCTATGGCAGGCTACTATTTTTGTGAGATAAATCAAAATTGTAGTAGATATGGTAGGAGAGCTGAATGAGTTACAAATTGATCACCTTTTGCTAAGCCAGGCGGTGGGAAGAATAGCATGTACTGATGGCAAAATGCCTTATGTAGTCCCCGTGACCTATATATTTGATGGAAAGTCTATCATCGGACAAACACGTGAAGGGATGAAACTTGATATTCTCAGAAAAAATCCAAATGTATGTTTTGAGGTTGACTCAATGACTAACATGGCTAACTGGCAAAGTGCAATCCTTTTTGGCACCTTTGAAGAATTAGAAGGTGAAGAGGCAGACAAAGCAAGAGATTATTTGTTTACTCATATGTGGCCGTTGCTAACAAGTTCCACGATTCACCCACACCAGCATGAGGCATCGGTGGCTGGTGTGGACGATACAAACCGGGTGAAGCCAATCA
>JBBSPT010000206.1:0-5503 GCA_038258515.1 Chitinophagales bacterium
CCCTGAACACCTTTGCTACTAACGTAAAAGTCAAAATTTTTGTAGAAGGCGGATACATTAAATCCGTAATTAAAGTCTGGGAAAGGATCCCCAATAACTGTTCTGTCCTCGGCAGTTATGAACCCATCGTTATTGAGGTCTTTAAATCTTATATCTCCGGGAGCCGCCCCTACTTGCTGGGCATGTTTATCAATTTCACCCTGATTCTGAAATATGCCATCGGCCACATATCCATAAAAACTGGACATGCTTTGGCCAACAGCGGTGTAGGTAAAAGTTCCATAGTTATAGGCATCGTTTACCTGGTTGATGACATAGGGAACACCTCCCAATGTTGTGACTTCATTCTTCACTGTTGAAAGATTACCCGAAATATTAAAGGTCAGATCACTAACCTTGCCATCGTATTGTAATAAAAATTCAAAGCCTGAATTTTTTATGCCCGCCGCATTTCGGTAGGGTCCATTGTTTCGATTAATTCCGGTGCCAACAGAAATTGGAACTCTTAATAATACTCCAGTAGTATTTTTAACCCAATAATCTACATTAAAAGTTAAGTGATTTTCAAACATTACTAAGTCAGATCCAATGTTAGTTTGGGCGGTTGTCTCCCATTTTAAATCAGGGTTCCCGAGAGTAGTAACTGCAGCCGCAGGAGCACTAGTTTGACCCGAACCTAAAATGTACCTGATTGAGGTATTAACTGTTGATTGATTTGCATAGTTTCCAATCTCCTGGTTTCCTAATTTCCCCCAGCTTCCTCTCAATTTCCAATTGTTGATAAAATCTACATCCCTTAAAAAGTTCTCCCGGCTGACATCCCAGCCAAGCGCAAAGGATGGAAAATTTCCATACCTGTTATTTGCGCCAAACCTTGACGATCCATCTCTTCTAAAAGTTGTAGTGAATAGATATTTATTGAAAAATTTGAGATTGGCCCGTCCCAAAAATGACCGGAGAGCCCATTCCGCTTCATTTCCGCTCACCGTAAAACTTCCTGTACCAGCATCTATAACCTGCAAATCGTTACTGGGAAAGCCCTGAATGTTAGCACCCAAATTTGTATATTGGGCATTTTGCTGAGTATATCCTGCCAATAATGAAACAGAGTAATCTTTGTGAAAAACTTTGTCGTAAGTCAGCGTGTTTTCGACGAGATACTCATAAGATTCATTTTCACTTCGTGATAATGACTGAATGTTATTGCTACGGTTATCAGCCTGGAATATAGGAGTGTAGGCCTTCCTGGAATACAGACCATTGTTAAGGCCCAATTTGAAATGATATACCAGTTCAGGCGATATTTTATAGTCTCCGAATATGTTCCCGATTATTTTATTTGACGCGCCGTAGCTGCGCCTGAAATCCCTGCGGGCAATAATATTGTCCCGATTATTTCTTCCTGTAGTTGCTGCGCTTGGACCCGCATAACCGCCAAGATTGTCCGGGTTATAAATTGGCATGGTCGGAGATGCTCCCAATAAGTAGGTAAAATCCAAATTATTTCCCTGGCCTTGGTTTAACCCCAGGGATCTGCTCAGGTTTATATTTTCTCCAATAGTCAATCTTTTTTTCTTTCCTATTGTAAATTGACTACTGATCCTGGTTGAATAGCGCTTCAGATAATTGAAAACCATGACTCCCTGCTGGTCAAAGTATCCCGCGGACAGGGAATACCTTGCATCTTCACTTCCGCCGGATACCGTTAGCGAATGATTTTGAATAGGAGCCGGATTAAAAGTAGCAGCTTGCCAGTCCGTATTTGTTTTTAGATTTTGAGGATCATTGAACGCTGCCTCCGGAGCTTTATTTGCAGCAATGGATGCATCGTTATTCAGATCAGCATATTGTTGTGAATTCAGCAAAGGAATGAATTTAGAAAAAGATTGTGTTCCGTAATAGCCGCTGTAGGTTACCTGTGTTCTTCCAGGCTGACCTGTTTTTGTAGTAATTAAAACCACCCCGTTTGCAGCTCTTGAACCATATATTGCTGCTGCCGAGGCATCTTTTAAAATACTGATTGAAGCTATATCGTTGGGATTAATAGAATTGATGTCTGATACATTGATTGGAACTCCATCCACTATATACAAAGGCCCTGTATTTCCAAAAGTTCCCATGCCTCTAATTCTAATTTGCAAAGGAGCGCCCGGCTCTCCTGAGGCTGATGTAATTTCAGCTCCGGGGACCCTTCCTTGAAGTGCTTCGTTAACGTTGGAAAAGGGCTGGCCTTCTATTACTTTCGAAGATACCGAAGTAATCGCTCCGGTTAAGTCACCCCTTCTTTGTTTTCCATATCCTACAATTACCACATCGTTCAATGAGGAAATGTCATTTCTTAGGGTTAGCAATATATCAGTTCGATTACCAATATTCAACCTTTCATCCTGGTACCCAACACTTGAAAATTCTAATGAAACGTTTTTGTTATTTGCAGAGGTTATTGTAAATCGACCATCAGGATCTGTAGTAGTGCCTATTTTAGTTCCCGATATTAGCACTGACACATTTTGCAGAGGCTTACCTGTTTCATCAACTACTCGTCCATGAATTTCCACAGGAGGTTGCGCAGAAATTTTATCTAAATATCGAAAATCAGGAGTGGCAGTCATTGCATCCTTTATGGACGACATACCTTCCCATTTGATTTTAGCATGTACCTGAAAGGCCAATAATAAAAATGTGAAAGAAAGAATTAAAACTCTCCATGCTTTGGCTTTCAAGGTTTGAATTACTTTTTTTGCCTGGATGTTTAAAAGTGATTTCATGATGTTTTTTTTGGGTTATAAATTTTTAAGAATGTCGGAAATAGGGAAAGTCATAAGTTTTCGAAAAAGCTTAAATCGTCAACTTTGATTTGAGCAATGCAATCCTTTGAACGAATTGAATTGAGGGTCTCCCACGTCCTTTCATTTATAAGAATCTGGTTTTACATACAGCGGCGCGCTGATTCCATTTAAATCCCATACCACTTTCCCTGCCCTTATTGTGAGCTCTGCTACGAATTTTTCTTTCCCCATTACCTTGAGGTTTCTTACGTCGAGAAATCCAAAATTCCCTTTCTCCAAATTGAAAACCGAAACGTCCGCCTCTGTTCCAACACTTAAATTGCCTAAATCAGGTCTGTGGATAACATTCGCCGGGTTCCAGGTAGAGCGCAGGATGACATCCTGGACCGACATGCCCAATGCTAAAAATTTGGACATAACGTTCGCCATAGTTTTCATGCCCCCGTTCATGCTTTCGGTATGTAAATCCGTGCTAATGGTATTTGGATAAAATCCCTGTTCATAAGCTGGAACCGCCTGTCGCCATGAAAAGGCACCTCCGCCGTGCCCGACATCGAAGATTATTCCCCTCTTTTGAGCCTGGAATACAAATGGCTTCACAATGCCGGTTACATCGTCAACAACAGATTCGCGACCTCTTCTCGTATTGTTACCAATTGACGAAAATGTATGCGTAAATACATCACCGGGACGAAGGTGTTTCATGAACAAATCTTCAAGAGAGTTCGGAGGATAGTGTTCGCCGAAGTCAACCATTACAGGAACGTTTGCCATCTCGCCCGCTTTGACGGCGCTATCCACTGAAGAAAAGGTTCCCCAGAAGTGAGCCGATTTAATCCCTACAATTATATCAGGATACAGGCGGGTGATCATATTAGCAATCATTACCGGATTCATATCCCTCACATCCTGCTCTACATATCGACTATACATTCCAGCTCCAACGACATTTAGCCAGGCCAATATCCTGGTTTCCGATCTGTCGATCGTTTGTGATTTAAATAGCGGAAAATTTCGCCAGCCTGAGGAGCCGGCATCTACCATAGTTGTGACGCCAGCCCTAAAACTAAATGCATCCGGAGGAAGAGAAGTATGTGCATTAGCAATGTAGGAATCGGGATCTGTACCCCAAAAAGCATGGACGTGCATATCAATAATTCCTGGCGTAACGTACAATCCGCTTACATCGACCACTTTCTTTGCACCTTCGGAAGGAATGTCCGGAGCCACTTTCAATATTTTACCATCCGCAATCGCAACATCCATTTTCGAATCGATGTGATTTTTGGGATCAATCACATGCCCACCCTTCAATAGTATATCAATGCTCTGAGCATCTGATTGAAAAGTAAACAGTCCAACAAAAATCAGGATTAGAGCATATTTTATTTTTCTAATAAATGAAATCTTTTGCTTGAACATTATTATTTGTTTAAAGAAAAAAAATTAGAACAATTCACCACCGTTTCTAAGTCGCGAGTGGTGGTCCGCCGGGTACAGTTATTGGTCGGCGATTGGTTTGCTTTTTACTTCGGCTGGCTGTAAATTTTGCATTGCCATACTCAACCAAATACACAGAGCCTGTCATCTCATCGCCGGAAAGTTTACCGGTGTAAGTGAAATTGACATTGTCTCCCGGAATACGGGCCGAACTCCGCAACATCACTTTGTCGCCTTCTATTGTTCCGATTATATCTTTAAGTGATGAAAGGTCTCCGCTATGCGATCCCTCGATCCAATTACCATCCTGTTCTATCATCCATGTATAAGGACTTTTACTGCTGTAAAATTCCACTACAACATCCCAGCGTCCGCTGATGTCAGCCGCCGGAGCCTTCATCTCTTTTGGCTTTGGGCTACGCTTTTGCGATAGTACTCCGTAAATCCTGTCGGCCACTATCTTGTCCTCACCTGGTTGCATCTGACCGGCTGTAACCCTGATAGATGTGTCTCCAAAGGTTTCGCCACCGCGTATATTGCCTCCACCAAAAGAAAGTGCGATCCGTGGCTTGTGCCGGCCTAACTCTTCTGCCACTTCCTCACCATTTATGTTTAGTTTGGATGAATCCCAATTAATGAATAGTGAAGGGCTGTGGTTGTCTAATCCTTCGGGCTCGTAAACTGTAGTCTTCACGCCGTCAATTTTTGTAACCCCTTTGCTGACTGTATCGAGATACGAAAGCCATGTCTTCCATTGTTGTTTATGGTCCATTGTTACCCATGCCTCGATTGCTGCGAGTGCTCCTATCATTTCTTCACGTCCAACTTTATTGTCACGTGCCGGACCATGATGTGGAGCGATTCCATGCCATGCTGATTGAAGAATATTCTTTGGGCCAAGAAGAAGACCAGAACATTGAGGGCCACAAAGCGCTTTTCCCCCACTGTAGGATACCATCGTAGCGCCATTCTGGAGATGAACATTAGGAACTGAAAGATCCTCAGCCGCCGCATCCACCAATATGGGGATATTTAACGGCTTGGCGAGTTTCGCGATGCCCGGCAAATCAAGAGGCCCGCGATTCCCTGCCAAAATGTAAATCATTGCGGTACGGGAACTTAATGCTTCCTGCATTTCTTCAACTGTGTCCACAGTAATGACCTTCACATTGATATTGCGTATAGCATGATCATACACATTCCTGGAATGCCTTGGTATCACAACTTCTGTTTTTTCAAAACCGGTGAGATCTGGTATCCGGATAAGTTTCTCA
>JBBSPT010000207.1:0-5455 GCA_038258515.1 Chitinophagales bacterium
AAAGATTGCGGAGAAAATGAGTCATGCTGTTGCTGATTGTTTTAAGATTGAAAACAGGGGGTACATCAGGGAGGGATATTTTGCCGATATAGTGATTGCTGATCTCAACGAGAAAAATACGGTGAGCGAAAATAATATTCTGTACAAGTGCGGGTGGAGCCCAATGGATGGATATATCTTCCCTGCAACCGTTGCCTATACCTTCGTGAATGGAGTGTGTGTTTATAAAAATGATAAAAATTATGGAAATGTTGCATGGAACGAATCTGTGAAGGGACAACGGCTTTTGTTTTCACGTTAAATTGAAATGATGGAAACGGATAAGACTACATTAAATGATTTATCGGTATTTGAACGGGAGGAAGAATTTTCAATTTTCAATAAAATCAATCTAACCCGGACAGTAGGAGGAAGAGAACGGTTGAGAGATATTTTTATCACGTCACTTCCTGATATCACTTCTATCAAAAATGTGCAGAAGACTTTGAAAATGCTCATTGAAAAGGAACAAACGTGGCCATTGACGATCAGCAATGGATCAGTATTGATGATTCATAAATTTTATGAAAGCATTGTCGATACAATTCCTGACAGACCGACTGTTTCATCAGCATATCTCTATAAAATTTTTCATGCACCCGATTTTTCATTGGTTAAATATTCAACAGGTCATGCGTTTGATTTTCTGAAAGGGATGCAAAAGATCCTGGAGAATTTTTTAACAACAGATGCTCCTAAAAATTTAGCGACCGTTTTGGAGAAAGTCAAGTTGCGGATGGATAAAGTTCAACTCAATCAAATTTTATCTAAAAAAGAATACAGTGACCTTACCATAGCGGAGATGCTGGGCCTTGCAAACTTTATCCGGTATCACTATAAACAAAATTTACTCGAAATCATTGAACTTTATTTTCAATTGGATGCGTGGTATGGAATGGCAATGGCTGTGAAAAAACACGGACTGGTATTTCCTGAGTTTTTTGATTCGGAAGAGCCGCAGTTAAAAGCCGAAGATTTGTACCACATACTTCTGCCATCTCCTGTTGCTTACAACATTGAACTAAACCCAAAAAACAATTTTATTTTTTTAACAGGCGCCAATATGGCTGGTAAAAGCACCTTTATCAAATCTGTTGGAGCTGCTGTTTTCCTGGCCCATCTCGGAATGGGTGTTCCCGCGAAATCAATGCGCCTTTCTTTATTTGATGGTCTGCTCAGCAACATCAATGTGGTCGATAATATCGCAAAAGGTGAAAGTTATTTCTACAACGAGGTACAACGAATAAAGAAAACAATTATCAAAATAAACGATAACAGAAAATGGTTGATACTTATCGACGAACTTTTTAAAGGAACCAACATACAAGACGCGATGAAATGCAGTACGGTCGTGATAGAGGGACTTATCAAAATCAAAAGTTCCTTGTTTATCCTTACGACACACCTGTATGAAATTGGAGAAGAGTTAAAGGAATATCCAAATATCGATTTCAAATATTTTGAAACGGGCGTGCTCAACGATCAGCTCGTATTCAACTACAATCTTAAGAATGGCATAAGCAATGACAGGTTAGGCTACCTGATTTTGAAAAGGGAAAAGGTGATCGATTTGCTGGAGAAGCTTTGATTTGCATTTATGCTCATTCATTTTATTACCCTTCTATTCTTTTGATTAATATTTGATATTTACTCTAATTTCAATAAATGTTAGTTAAGACGTTTGGCAGCGCTGTTTATGGGGTAGAGGCAATTACAATTACCGTAGAGGTCAGTGTAAGCAGTGGCCGATTTACTTCTATCGTAGGCCTCGCTGACAACGCCGTAAAGGAAAGCCTGGAGCGAATGGAAAGCGCAATCAAAACCAATGGGTTTCATTTTCCCCGCACAAAAGTGGTCGTCAATTTGGCGCCAGCAGATATCAAGAAAAGCGGGACCGCATTCGATCTTCCTATCGCGATGGGAACACTCGGAGCTAGCGAGCAACTGGAAAATCCTGAAAAGCTCACCGATTATGTAATCATGGGCGAGCTTAGTTTAGACGGCACCGTCAGGCCGATAAAAGGTGCGCTACCCATTGCCATCCAGGCAAGAAAAGAAAAGTTTAAAGGTCTTATTCTTCCAAAGGAAAATGCGCGAGAAGCGGCGATGGTTAACAACCTGAATGTTTATGGTGTTGGCCATATCAATGAGGTCATCGATTTTTTCATTGATGAAAATTCGATCGAACCAACTGTCGTCAATACGAGAGAGGAATTTGCGCATTCTCAGAGTGATTTTGAAATTGATTTCTGTGATGTGAAAGGACAGGAAAATATAAAGCGTGCGCTGGAGATCGCAGCGGCAGGCGGACACAACGCAATTTTGATTGGTCCCCCCGGGGCCGGTAAAACGATGTTGGCAAAGCGCTTGCCCACGATCCTCCCGCCACTCACTTTGCTCGAAGCGTTAGAAACGACGAAGATCCATAGTGTGGCCGGGAAGCTTCCTGAAAATGCGACGCTCATTTCGAAGCGGCCATTCCGTTCTCCTCATCATACCATATCTGATGCAGGGTTAGTGGGAGGTGGTGGAATTCCGCAACCTGGTGAAATTTCCCTGGCGCACAACGGCGTTTTGTTTTTGGATGAATTACCCGAATTTAAGAGAACAGTTTTGGAAGTGATGCGGCAGCCGATGGAAGAAAGGAAGATCATTATTTCAAGAGCAAAAGTTGCGCTTGAATTTCCGGCCAGTTTTATGTTGATAGCTTCCATGAATCCATGCCCGTGCGGTTATTACAATCATCCCGAGAAAGAATGTACCTGCCCGCCTGGGGCGGTTCAAAAATATTTAAATAAAATTTCAGGCCCATTGCTCGATAGAATAGATCTTCATGTAGAGGTGACTCCTGTAGCTTTTAGTGAACTTTCATCCACTCAAAATTTTGAAAAAAGTGAAGGTATCAGGAAACGGGTTATCAAGGCAACCGAAAGACAAGCAGAACGTTTTAAGAATAATCCGGGCGTGTATAGCAATGCTCAAATGAGTAGCAAAATGCTAAAAGAGATTTGTGTGATTACCCAGGCAGGCTCCAATCTTTTAAAAGTGGCAATGGAACGTTTGAACCTGTCGGCCCGCGCATATGACCGGATATTAAAGGTGAGCAGAACGATTGCTGACCTTGCAGGCAGTGATGATATTAAGCCGGAACATCTTGCTGAAGCTATTCAATACAGAAGTTTGGATCGGGAAGGATGGGCCGGATAATTTCCTGTAAACTTAGGCCATGACAGAGTTAAACCTGTTTTAGCGATAAAAATATACCGTTTATAACTTGAGAATTAGCCATTTGGTTGCGTTGTTTAAATTTGCGGAATGAAATTATTGATCTCTTATCTCAAACCATACAAATGGCTTCTCGTACTTGCCTTGGCGCTTGCGACGATAAACCAGGTATTTTCCATGCTCGACCCGTTGATCTTTGGTAAAATGTTCGACAAATTTGTAACCGATCCTCACCAGGGCGGAAGAACCCGCCCGGAATTTATAAAAGGTGTGATCTATTATTTGGGAATGCTGATTGGCGTCGCGATGATATCCCGGATCGCCAAAGCTTTCCAGGATTATTTTGGAAATGTAGTCGTTCAAAAATTCGGTGCAAGCCTTTTCACTGATGGCCTCAGGCATTCAATGAAATTACCTTACCAGGATTTTGAAGACCAGCGCAGTGGTGAAACGTTGTCGATACTTTCCAAGGTGAGATCAGACACTGAAAAATTCATCGTCAACTTTATAAATATAATTTTCGGAATTCTCGTCGGTATTGTTTTCGTGACAATCTATTCTTTTTCGCTGCACTGGTCCATCATGCCTGTTTATGTGCTGGGCATTGTAATGCTCGCTACTTTGACAAGTGTACTGAGTAAAAAAATAAAGGTCATACAAAAAAGAATTGTATCGGAAACCAACGCCCTTGCAGGATCCACCACTGAGTCTCTTAGAAATATTGAGCTGGTAAAAAGCCTTGGACTGACTGAACAGGAAATAAACAGGTTGAATAATAACACTTATAAGATCCTTGGATTTGAGTTGAAGAAAGTTAAAAGTATTCGCACACTTAGTTTCATACAGGGCACGTTCGTTAATTTTTTGCGGCAAGTCATCATGTTCATGCTTTTGTGGCTGGTGTTCCAGGATGTGATTACCCCCGGGCAGGTGATGACCTTGACTTTTTATTCCTTCTTCATATTTGGTCCGTTGCAGGAAATTGGTAATATCATTATTTCTTATCGCGAAGCAGAGGCTTCGCTTCAAAATTTCGATACGTTAATGAGTAAATCTCCCGAGGCGAAACCCCTGAAGCCTGCAACTCCGGAAACGATTGACGAGCTTGAATTTATCGATGTCAGATTCAAGCACCAGTCTGCTCAACAACCGGCGCTGATGGGGATTAGCTTTGATGTGAAGAAAGGAGAAACGATAGCTTTTGTAGGGCCTTCTGGTTCAGGAAAAACAACATTGGTAAAACTATTGGTTGGTTTATACATTCCACAGTCAGGCACTATTAAATATAACGACATCGAGAGAGAGGATATCGATTTCGATGTGCTGAGAACCCAGATCGGATTTGTAACCCAGGACACGCAGCTTTTCTCAGGAACTATCAGGGAAAACCTGCTTTTTGTAAATCCCAAGGCGAGTGACGAAGATATACTGGATGTGCTGCGTAAAGCCTCTTGCAACAACTTGCTGGAACGTGCTGATAATGGGCTTGACACGGTAATCGGCGAAGGAGGCGTAAAAGTTTCCGGGGGAGAAAAGCAACGCCTTTCGATTGCACGGGCGCTGCTTCGTCATCCACATTTATTAATTTTTGATGAAGCTACATCTTCTCTTGATTCTTTGACCGAAGAAGAAATAACGAATACGATCAAAGATGTTTCATCTCAACAGGAACAGATCACCGTTCTGATTGCCCACCGCCTGAGTACTATAATGCACGCCGATCGAATTTATGTTCTTGAAAAAGGAGAGATCGTGGAAACGGGTACGCATGAAACCCTGCTTTCGCAAATGGGATTGTATTATGCAATGTGGCGGCAGCAGATTGGTGAGCGAAAGAAACTTGCTTCAAGTCAGCCGGTACTCGGTTAATCATTTTTAATTAAACCAAAAGTTTGAATTTGTCAAGCAACTTTCATTCGAGGTTTCCCCCAGCTACAAATTAATTTTTTCTTTAATTACCTTTGCGAAATGATCGTAGAGCAACCGAAACCTGCGCCGGATTATTTTCTGAGTATGCTAAAGATGCGGTGTCCGAGATGTCGGCGGGGCAGTATGTTCAAGCATGGAAACCCTTACGGGAAGCTCAGTCTTACCTACATTCTTGATATGGAAGATCGATGCCCGGTGTGTCGCCAAAAAGTTGATCTTGAGCCCGGATTTTGGTATGGACCAGGTTACGTGAGTTCTGGAT
>JBBSPT010000208.1:0-5450 GCA_038258515.1 Chitinophagales bacterium
AAACATCCGAAAGAGGCGAAGGAGGGTTTGGTCATACAGGAAAAGTATAATGATAAAAAAAATTACAGGTTGAAACGACTGGGCTATTTAATCGCGACACTTATAACAATCTATGGAGTCACCGGATGCCGTGCGACTAAAAAATTGCAAGCTCTCGTAAATATAAACGATTCGGTAACCGTAATAAATCCTGACGCAACTAATAGTGACTCTATTGTGCAGGAAGCGCGACTAACGCTACATAAACTTGATAGTAATTATAGAGATTTCACAACCTTTTCCGCGAAAATAAAAGTGGAATACGAGGATGGGAAAGGGAGACGGCCTGATTTCAACGCATTCGTAAGATTGTACAAAGACAGCATGATCTGGGCGTCAATCAATGCCACATTTTTAGGCGTAGAAGCGTTTAGATTATTCATGACGAAAGACACCATTATTATTTTAAATAAACTTGACAAAGAAGTAGAATTTCATCCATTCAGCTACATCGGAAATCTAATTCATATTCCACTGACCTTCGGAACATTACAGGATTTGATTCTTGGCAATCCCATTTACCTTGGAGATAGTGTAATCGCTTACAGGCGGACCGAAAATCACATCCAGGTGGCTACTGTAGGAGCGTTGTTCAAAAATTTATTGACAGTCTCAGAACCTACCAAACTTATGGAAAGCAGCAGGCTGGAGGATCTAAATGAAACACGAAAGCGGACAGCCGATTTTACTTACGGCAGTTATGAAAAAAATGAAAATTATTTTTTTGCAACAGATCGTGCAATAAGTATTTCGGAAAAAACAAAAATTAATATTGTGCTGTCTTTCAAACAATACGAGTTTAACAACGAATTATCATTCCGCTTTATAGTTCCGCCAAATTATAAAGTAAAATAATTGTTACTTTAAAACTCTACAATGTACCACGGAAACAACCGGTTTATTTTTATAAAAATTTTGAAATTCATGCAAAGAAAAGTATTGACGATACTTGCATTCGTTTTAATTGGAATCAGTTCTTTCGCTCAGCAGACTGAGGACAAAGACGACCTTCAAAAACAAAGAGAGCAGCTACGGAAGGAAATAGCAGAAACTGAAAAAGCATTGGAACAGGTGAGGAAAACCGCAAAGGTGAATATTGGTGGTTTGACACTGATCAATAAAAAAATAAATCTGCAAGGCAATGTGATTGATAATATTACCGGGGAAATAAGAACATTGAATGACAACATATTTCTTAGCCAAAAAGAAATAGCGAGAATGTCAAAAGTGCTGGACACTCTTAAGACAGAATATTCAAAAAGCATGGTTTACGCTTATAAAAATCGTAGCAATTACAACTTTCTGAATTTCATTTTTTCGGCTTCAAGTTTTAATGATGCGATAAAGCGAATAACCTATTTAAAATCCTACAGAAGCTATCGCGAAATGCAGGCAGAGAATATTCTCAGCACGCAGGAAATGCTTGAAGGGCGGATTAAAACGCTGTCGTCAACTAAAACAAAGAAAAATCATGTATTGACAGAGCGAGACAAAGAATTAAGTGTTCTTGAAAAACAGCAGCAGGAAAAACAGTTGATTGTAACAAAAATAAAAGGACAGCAAAAAGAGCTCACTGCACAGATCAAGGCAAAGAAAAAGCAGGATGCTAAACTGAGAAACATGATCTCGGCGATGATTAAAAGAGAGATAGCGCTTGCAAGAGCCGAAGCAAATAAAAAAGAGAAAGAACGGCTTGCAGCTCTAAAGAAGAGTGAGGCTTCTGGCAATAATACCAGCGCATCGAAAGCTTCGACCAGCAAGGCCTCATCTGTTGCTGCAAAAGAAAATAAGCGTTCGGGAAGCGTGCTTGTTAGTACCGACGCTGAAAGAGCGCTTGATGCAAGCTTTGAAAGAAACCGTGGAGCGTTGCCCTGGCCGGCAGAAGGCTTCATCGTAGCCCATTTCGGGCCTAATGAACTGCCTGGAAAAATCAATTATGATAATCCCGGCGTGACGATTGGTACTAAAATAGGCCAACCGGTAAAAGCAGTGTTCGATGGTGAAGTGACACTCGTTAGTTATATAGAAGACAAGCAGGCTGTTTTCCTAAAGCACGGAAAATATTTTACAGTTTATAGCAATCTTGCTTCAGCAAGTGTACAGAGAGGAGATAATGTGAAAACCGGCGAAATGATAGGCAAAGCGGGGGCAAACGATGAAGGCCAGGGGCAGGTTGATTTTATTCTTATGAAAGAAAGTGACAATGTAAACCCCGAACATTGGCTGAGGAAATAATGAATCATCTTCGAAACCGTTAGACACTGTGGGGCTGGGCATTCAACTCCAATACCTTTTTATAAAGGTTCTCGTATTGCGGAACCACTTTACTGATATCAAATTTCATCGCCTGTTCAAGTGCATTTTTTTTCATTTTTGCAAACGCCGCGTCGTCGGAAAAAAGATCGATAATTTTTTTGCTCATGTCATCGATGTCGCCGACTTCACTAAGAAATCCCGTAACTCCATCAATATTTATTTCTGGCAAGCCGCCTGCATTGGTTGACACAACCGGAACAGCGGAAGCCATTGCCTCCAGCGCTACAAGACCAAAACTTTCGTACTCGCTGGGCAAAATGAAAAGATCAGCGATCGCAAGAATGTCTTCCATTTGCTCCTGCCGTCCAAGGAAGCGTATGTCATGGTGAGCCGCACATTCGCGGCTAAGTCTTTCAATAAAAGTACGTTCCGGTCCGTCGCCGACAAATAATAATTTCGACGGAATTTTTTTATTTACCTGTTCAAAAACTTTTACAACGTCGCCTACCCTTTTTACCTTCCTGAAATTTGAAGCATGCAGCATCACCTTTTCTCCCTCGGGAGCAATGATCTGCTTAAAAGCTGTAACGGGCTTGCGATTGAACCGCTCCACATCAACAAAATTGTAAATCACTTCAATCTCTTTCTCAATATTAAAATTCTTATAGGTTTCGTCTCGAAGGTTTTTCGAAACCGCGGTGATTGCCTGGCTTTCATTCATCGAAAATGTTACCACGGGCGAATAAGTTTTATCACGGCCCACCAGGGTAATATCAGTGCCGTGCAAGGTTGTGATTACGGGAATATTACAGCCTTCTTTCAGAAGAATCTGCCTCGCCATAAATGCAGCTGATGCATGCGGGATTGCATAATGAACATGCAAGAGTTCAACATCATTGTTCATAATTACGTCTACCATCGTGCTCGCCAGTGCTGTTTCATACGGAGGATAATCAAACAATGGATAGGTAGGAACTCTCACTTCGTGATAAAAAATATTAGCATGAAAGCCACCCAATCTTACTGGTTGCTGATACGTAATAAAGTGAACGTTATGTCCTAATTCGGCCAGGGCCTTTCCCAATTCAGTAGCTAAAACTCCGCTCCCACCATATGTTGGATAACATACAATTCCAATATTCATATTTTCATTTTTACAAGAATTGCATTTTTACAAATGAATTCATCTTCATAATTTATTGCAAATTACAATTTCTTTTTGCAGGTAATTGCCATTCATACAACGAGGATTCCATCAAATGGTTTAGACTGTGCCTTTTTTTTTAACGGCAGATTTTTTAATAAAAACCTGGACTTAAAGCCGTAATCCGGCTCTATTTTGCTTCGTCGCCTTCGTATTTTTCTTCTAAGTCCAAATGCGGTTCATTTAACTGCACTATTCTTTTCATCTGTCTTTTCCTTGCACTCATATTTAAAACTTCAACGAGGAACGAAAATGCCATGCCGAAATAAATGTAGTTTTTCAGATGCAACTCATCGGCTTTTTCGGAGGCCCAGCCCTCAATGACAAGACTCAACCCTATCATCACAAGAAATGAAAGTGCAAGCATTTTAAACGTAGGATGTTTATGAATGAAAGCTGCTATAACGGGACTGAAAGAAAACATGAGAATCATCGCGATAACTACGGCCGCAATCATAATCTCCACATGTTTGGCAGTGCCACCGGCCGTGATGATACTGTCAAATGAGAAAACCATATCAACCAGAATTATTTGCATGAGGGCCTGGGGAAAGCTGAATTCTTTCCCCTTTTTCTTTTGCATGTGCACATCTTCGCCTTCCAGCTTTTGGTGTATTTCATGCACAGATTTATAAATAAGAAATAAGCCGCCTGCAAGCATCACAAGGCTTGCCAGGTCAAAACCCTTATCAAATAAAGTGAAGACAGATTTACCTTTTTGAGAGAGCAGCCACCCCAGGCCAAGCAATAAAACACTTCTCACGATGCTACCGGAAATTACCCAAAACAACCGGGCGGCTTTGTGCTTTTTCTCCGGCAACCTGTTGACGATAATACTTACAAAAATGACATTGTCTATTCCCAGCACTACTTCAAGAAGAACAAGGATAAAAAAACTGATGATACTATCGGTTGTGAATAAATGACTCATTTGCTTTTAGGTTATCAGGTAGAATTATTTAATTGCTTTGCAAATATTCTTAGTGATGGAAGGCCCTTCATAAATAAAGCCAGTCCATACCTGTAGGAGAGATGCTCCGGCTTCAAGTTTTTCGACCCCGTCCGGCCCCGTAAATATCCCGCCGCTTGCAATCAGCGGTATTTTACCAGATGCTTTTTCAAAAATATACTTTATCATTTGAGTTGATGTTTCTCTCAACGGCACTCCGCTCAAACCTCCAGCGCCAGTCTTCTCAATCTCCCGTCCGGGGGAAATCAATCCTTCTCGTTTTAAAGTTGTGTTGGCCGCAACAAGGCCGTCAAGCTTTATTTCCAGGGCCAGGTCGATTACGTCGTTCAACTCGTCAAGAGATAAATCAGGAGAAATTTTTAATAACAGCGGCGCTTGCTGAGATCTTGATCGATTGATCTGCTGCAGATGGATAAGAATATGTTTCAACAAATCCTTTTGCTGAAGTTCCCTCAACCCCGGTGTGTTCGGTGAACTTACATTTACCACAAAATAATCGACACAACCATAGAGTGCGTTAAAGCACTTTTCATAATCCTTCCATGCATCTTCGTTCGGCGTGGTTTTATTTTTGCCAATGTTTCCACCAATGATTAACCCGTTATTTTGTGACCGATATTTTTTTAATCTCTCTGCAATAATCAAACTTCCATCATTGTTGAAGCCCATCCGGTTGATCAATGCCTTGTCCTTCGGCAAACGAAAAAGTCTTCGTTTTGTGTTTCCGGGCTGTGGTAGCGGAGTGACTGTCCCAATTTCAACGAAGCCAAATCCCAGCGCTGACAACTCTCTCAGGTATTTTGCATTTTTATCGAAGCCTGCCGCGAGCCCAACCGGGTTAGAAAACTTTAATCCAAATAACAATTTTGAAAATGATTCAGTTTTGCATTCATATTTTTTTCGAATTGCATTTTTTATAAAAGGATAATTGCAAAGAAAGCGAAGGAAGTTCATGGAAAAATGGTGCACGCTTTCCGCATC
>JBBSPT010000209.1:0-5426 GCA_038258515.1 Chitinophagales bacterium
CAAGATGTATCCAAATTTATTTGCGATTGCCATTAACAGATTGCCACGGGTTCTGCTCTGAATATTCTCTTCGGCTATTCCGAATGGTGAGTCAAGGAACAAGGGATGCAACTGCTTGATAAACTCGTCATAAATTTCCCTGATGGGGATAATATCATAAGGATTGCCGAGATGTTTACTCAAAACTTCAGCATCTTTTACAGAGTGGTTTGATGAAAATTCTGATGGCATCAGGATGGCACGAACATTCTCCTTCCCAAGCGCTTTGCAAGCGAGAGCAATGGTTACGGCACTGTCTATGCCTCCGCTGCTGCCTATGATCGCCTTTTTAAAACCCATCTTTTTGAAGTAGTCACTTATGCCGAGAACGATGGCTTCATAAACCTGTGAAATATTCAGACTCGGCGTAAAATGCAATGGCTCCGGCTCGTGTTGCATAACCATAAATGGTTCCTGAACTGCATGATCAAACGTCCCGTCAGCATTCAAGGTCACTTCGCATACTTCTTCTTTGAACTGTCGAAGCTGTTTGCAGAGATTGGCATCTTTATCAAACACCAGGGATGCTCCGTCAAAAACAATCTCCGTCTGGCTTCCGACGGCATTGCAATAAATCAAAGGAAGGCGGTACTTCATCACGTTTGATTTTATTATCGCTTTCCGGTCTTCAATATGAGTATAGTCAAATGGCGAAGCCGAAATATTTATCATCATATCTGGCTGAAAGCGCATCAACTGGTCCATCGGGCAAATTCTGTAAAGGGGATTGTCGCCAAGATTCCAAATGTCTTCACAAATCGTGAGCGCAATTTTTGTTCCCTTAAACTCAATTACATTCCAATTGAAAGCCGGTTCAAAATAGCGGTATTCGTCAAACACATCGTAGGTGGGAAGACAAGTTTTATGGGCAATTCCTTTGATTTCCCTTTCATACAAAAGAAATGCGGCGTTAAAAAGGTCTTTGCCTTCCTTTGCAGCATTGCGGTCCGGTGCACCAATTATTACTCCTATGTTATCAGCATGCTCCTTTATAATATCGATGCTTTTATAACATTTGTGAATGAAATCAGTAAAATCAAGAAAATCCCTGGCCGGATAGCCGCAGATGCACATTTCACTGAACACAATCAGATCAGCGTTTTTATCTTTAGCAACTTTTATTGCATCGAGAATTTTATTGGTGTTACTTTCAAAATTGCCAATGTGATAATTTTGCTGCGCAAGAACAATTTTCATGTTGCAAAATTAGCTGAATAAATATTGCAGGATCTCCTGAGAAAAATTAAATCGCCCGAACATGTACAAGGTTTACCCATTTTTTTTCTTTTTGCTAATTCTATTGTCGTGCAATAGCAATAAGAATATTCCCGATGTTTCAAATATAAAAGTGCCCCTTGAAATAAAAAGATTTGAGCAAGATTTTTTTAGAATAGATACTAACCATGTTGCAGGCTCCATGCAGGATATCTTAAAAAAATATCCGGGGTTTACTCCTGATTTTGTTGAGAATATTCTTGGACTTGATTTGGATAGTTTATTAATTCCATTGCACCGACAGGATTCTGCAGTGCGGCTATTCATTAAAGATTATATGCCTGTTAAGGACTCATCAGACAGGATCTTTAAGAACTTCAATAAGGAGTATGATGGAATAAAAAAAGGACTGCAGTTTGTAAAATATTACTTTCCGAATTATGAACTGCCTCACGCGGTGATCACATTCATAGGGCCGCTCAATGCAAGCTTTCAAACATCCTTCGGTACGCAGGGCGACATCCTTTCGCCTGAAGGATTGGGGGTGGGTTTGCAACTTCATCTCGGAGCGGATTTCTCATTTTATCAAACTGATGCAGGCCGGGAAATCTACCCGGAATACATCTCCGGAAACTTTGATCCGGAACATATCCCCGTCAATTGTATGCGAAATATCGTGGACGATCTTTATCCTGGCAGAAATAAGGGAAGAGCGTTGATAGAACAAATGGTGGAGCAGGGAAAAAAGCTCTTTCTGCTCACTAAATTTTTGCCGGCTACGCAGGAACATCTTCTTTTAGACTATAGTAAAAAACAAATGGAAGATGCTTACAAGAATGAGGCTGTGATCTGGGATTTCTTTTTAAATAACGATCTCCTCAATAATGCTGAACAGAACATAATCAAAAACTATATAGGGGAAAGTCCGAAAACACAGGAATTTGGAAATGATTCTCCCGGTAATCTCGGCAGCTTTGCCGGCTTGCAGATTGTAAAAAAATACATGGAGAAATTTCCCGAAACACAAGTGCAACAAATGATGGAAACGGCTCCGAGGGAAATTTATAGCAAGGCTAAATATAAGCCAAGAAGTTAATTTAGTTTGAATGGAACGATCATCTCAAACGCAGGAATATTTACAAGAAAAGTTTGCTTGTTGTGGCAATTTTCCATGAAATATATTCCATGCATTTTTCCAATCTCGCTTCTAAGGTTGCAGCCACTTACATACTGATATTTCTCGCCGGGGTTGATCATTGGTTGCACGCCAATCACCCCTTCACCCTCGACTTCTCTATAGTCGGAGTTGCTGTCAAAAATATACCAGTGCCGCCTGAGTAGCTGCACAGGAAAAGTGTTGTTATTTTCAATACATATTCGGTAAGCAAACATAAATTCGCTCGTAACAGGATTACTGTATTCGGGTTGATAAAAACTTTCAACACTGATGGTTACGCCTTCTGAAATTTTGGAGATCATAATCAGGATGCTTAGTTATAAAGATATTAAAACTGTATAAAACTTAAAAAAGACATTTGACATAAAAAGTCGTAGTCAAAAGCATTTACGATTTATTAAATCTCCGGGATTGAGATTTCTATTGCTTTCTTGTTTTAGCATACCCGTTTGCAGTTAGCCACTGAAAAACTTTCTGCCTGTTGTCTCCCTGAACTAAAATTTCATTGTTCTTTACTGATCCGCCTGTGCCGCAATAAGACTTCAATTGCTTACCTATGTTCTCCACATCTGCTATTTTGCCGGAGAACCCCTGGATAACAGTCACAACTTTTCCACTCCTGTTTTTGCTGTCCAATTTTACTATCAACGGTTGATCTTTTGCAGCCAATGTTTGACTCTCATGTTCGTCATCGGAATGAATTTTTACAGTTGGATTAGTCGAGTAAACCAGGCCGGAATTATATAACTTTTTCTTCGCCATATTATTGTTTTATTACTGCCTTCAGACTTAGATCGAGACTGGTGGCATGATGGATAATAGCACCGCTGGAAATATAGTCCACACCAGTAGCGGCATACAGTTCAATATTGTTATAGTTAATGCCGCCGCTGGCTTCCGTTTCGTATTGACCCTTTATTATGTTAAGGGCCTGAACGATTTGATCAGGCGTAAAGTTATCGAGCATGATGCGGCTTACCTTTCCTATTTTTACAATCGCTTCAACGTCTTCAAGACTTCGTGCCTCTATTTCGATTTTTAACTCCTGTTTTTTTTCGTTTACATATTTCCAGGCTTTTAATATTGCATTTTCAATTCCTCCACAATAGTCAATATGGTTGTCCTTTAGTAAAATCATGTCAAACAATCCGAACCTGTGATTTAAGCCGCCGCCAATTTTTACTGCTTCTTTTTCCAGGAGTCTGAAATTTGGAGTTGTCTTCCGGGTATCAAGCAGCCGGGTATGATATCCCTTTAGCTGGTCAACATATTTTTTTGTCAGCGTTGCAATTCCACTCATTCTCTGCATGCAGTTGAGAACAAGCCGTTCACGGGAGAGAATTGTGTATACGTCTGCCTCCACTTCAAATGCTGTTTCACCTTCCAGCATTGGATCGCCGTCTTTTTTTGTTTTTTTGATCCTACTTTCGGGGTCTGCCATTTTAAAGATCTTTTCTGCTAACTCAATCCCTGCGATCACTCCGTCTTCTTTGATCTTTAATACAGCCTTTCCTTTCGAATCACGATCAATACAGGAAAGAGTTGAATGGTCGCCGTCGCCAATGTCTTCTGAGAGCGCTTCGGAAATAAAATGGGATAGTTGCAGGTCATAAGAGAGTGAGTGATTCATATAAGCAAAAGTATAGAATGACTGACGAAGTCTGGGTGCAGCAGAGAGGTAAGAAGTTCTCTTCGTTTTTATGGCAAGTTACTGTTCAAAGCGGAGTTCCTGGATTACCTCCATGCCATTTCTTTCCTTGAGGAAAATAGTAGTTCTAAAAATTCCATTGGCGGTTTCAAGATTGCCTATGCAATATTGCGAACCTGCTTTATCGCTTTTATGCAATACTTCAAAATTCTTAACAGGGTTCAAAGTGAAAAAATCAGTGATTACCAGTTTTGCCTGACTTTTGCTATATGAATTACTTTTGCCGGGAAAAGTGATCTCAACATTGGTATCAAAATATTTTGAAATCTGTTCGGCGTTTCCCGCTTTCATTGCATTAATGATATCGGTTAACAAGGGAGAGACAAATCCAAATGCAGCCACAAGGAGAAGTGAACTTAAAATTTTTTTCATATTGCGCCATTTGTTGAGCTGATTTTCTACAAGAATACAACAGCATAAATATATATAACATCATCGATGGAATTAACAGTTCCGGCAGAAAAAATGAATCATTCTTAAATGTGCACGTAAAGAATTGAATATGGAAACAAAAAAAGTGATCTTAATAATTATGGATGGATGGGGATTGGGAACTGTAAAACAAAGCGATGCTATTGAAAATTCAAATGTGCCCTTTGTAAGCTCTCTTTATGATAAGTATCCGCATACCACCCTGGTTACATGTGGGAAAGCTGTTGGTCTTCCGGAAGGTCAAATGGGCAATAGCGAAGTTGGCCACCTGAACCTGGGCGCAGGAAGGATCGTTTACCAGGAACTGGAAAGAATAAATGTGGCAATTGACACTGGTGATTTTCAAAACAACGAGGTGCTCCTAAACAGTCTTAATTATGCGAAACAACATGACAAACCACTGCACCTTATCGGGCTCGTGAGCAATGGCGGCGTGCATTCTCACATTGATCATCTTAAGGCTATTACCACTCTTTGTGCAAAACAAAATATTGCAAACGTTTATATTCATGTGTTTACTGATGGCCGCGACACTGATCCGAAAAGCGGAGCCGGTTTTTTGCGGGAGCTCCAGGAGCATCTTGATCAGACGACAGGTAAAATTGCAACCGTCACAGGAAGATACTACGGTATGGACCGCGACCGAAGGTGGGAGCGGATTAAAATTGCGTACGATGCTTTAGTCAGCAGGAAAGGAATTGTATCGGATGATATTATAGCCACTGTTGCAACTTCCTATAAAAACGCCGTCACCGATGAATTTCTAATGCCGATCATTAATTCCGCGACTCCCTTGTCCGGTATTCAAAATGGAGATGCAGTTATATGCTTTAATTTTCGCACAGATCGTTGCAG
>JBBSPT010000210.1:0-5407 GCA_038258515.1 Chitinophagales bacterium
TCACGAGGATAGAAAATTGTATGTGAATGCTGACAGGGAAAAGATTGAGCAAGTGTTGATTAATATTATCGGTAACGCAATAAAGTATTCACCGGATTCCGGGAAAATAATTATCAAATCAACCAGGAAAGGTAAAAATATTATTGTTGAAATAAAAGACAACGGTATTGGTATTCCCGGGAAAGATATTGAGAATATATTCTTACGCTATTACCGGGTCAGCGGTTCAGCGAGTTCATTCGCCGGCTCCGGAGTAGGATTATACATTTCATCTGAAATTATAAAAAGTCATGGCGGAGAAATATGGGCGGAAAGCACCATAGACAAAGGTTCAGTATTTTATTTTTCTATTCCGGCAGCGGAGTAGTTGCAGTTTGCCTAATGTTCTCCCTTTCCGCCCTCAAGGGATTTTTCGTTGCAAAAATATTTCCGAGAGATTGAGTTTGATTGGCAGAATCCTTGCAACAAATTGATGGGATTATTCACTTTTCTTCATATCAACACTGACATCATATCCCTGGATAGAAAAATTTATAGTCAAAACATCGCCATTTAATTCGCCGGCTACATGGGTGGTTTCTCCCTGAATGGGGACATCATACTCAATCTTATTCCCCGCAATTTTTCCATTGCTGATGTCTGACACCGAACCATCAGGATGCGTGTCTTGACCGGTCAATGAATTGCCATCGGCTTTGAAATCATAGGTGACAGTGTACTCCTGCAATTTTCCTGTCCAGTGTCCCGTAACATTCTGCGCAGCGCCAATTGATACAAACAGAAAGACGCAGAGAGCCAAAATCGTAATCTTCTTTTTCATGATATGGTTTATTAATAATTAAATAATTCCAGGAAAATTTATTTATAAAAATACGCAATTTTCATTTTCCGATGTTATCGCTGTTAAACTAAAAACAGGCTGTCATGATCTGCCATCTTGCGGTTTCCAATTTGCAAAGTGGCTTTAATATTTATCAAACCATGCAGCAGTTTCGTCTAAAGTATTTTTTAAAAAATCTCCGTTTGTCCACCAGTCATGAAAAATAAATGGATACATGATCACTTTGTTGGCTACGCTATTTTGCGTTAATGCAGCTCCCAACGACGTAGCTTGTTCTTTTTGAACAATGATATCTAGATCACCCTGGAATAAAATGGTCGGGACAGTATTTCCATTCACATAAAAATAGGGGCTGCAATCTTTGTATCGTTGCTCTGATGCACTTGTAAGCGGAGCCCCCAGATACTCCGTTATCATGGGTGCATCAATTATTGTGTTGTAATATGCCGCGCTGAAAAGATTCGTGGGAGCGGCCATTCCTGCCGCCGCTGCGATGGTACCATCGGCGTTTCTTGTATATGCATAAGATAGAGATAAATGCCCGCCTGCGCTGTGACCAGTTATATAAAAGTGCGATGAGCTAAATACATAATACGCCGCATTTCTTTTTAAAAATGAAACGACAGAATCAATATCATCGAGTTGCATTGCATAGTTATCATTGCTTTGGGGCGACAATCGGTAGTTAATATTGGCTACGGCAAATCCTCTTGTCTTTAAACCGGATGCTATAAAATTTAAATCGTTTTTATCTCCCGTGCTCCATCCACCTCCATGAATTAAAATGATGAGTTTAGTTTGATTCGTTCTGTTTCCCGGAAGACTCAAATCAAATTTATTGGCATTATTGTTTCCATAAGATATATCCTTCACCAAAGTATCTGTCAGAGGAAAAGGATCGGGAGGAGGAATAACTTTATCTTCTTTCTTACAAGAAAAGAAAATGAATGTTATGACGAAATAAAGCAGGAACTTTTTCATGGAGTTAATTTACTGCTAACATAATAATCTTTTTTGCCACGAAAAAATGATTCACACAACATTGTGAGCATTGTAAGCACTCACCTACTAAGCCATATTCAAGAATCGCTGCGGGCACTGACGAGGCGCAGATCTCTAAACTTTACCTGAACACCCCTTTATTATTCCCGCTGGGAAAAGATCTTTTTTAAAAACGCGAACATCTTAATATTCGTTTCATCCTGCAGCTTGCCAGTCCAGCCATGTCCTCCACCTTTCACAATGATTAGTTCATGAGGAACATTTGCCTGCTCAAATACATTGCTAAGTTTCTGCGCCTGCTGCACCGAAACAAAAGGGTCAGCATCACCCTGGAAGATCAATGTGGGCGGATCATTTTTGTTTACATAAGTTACTACTGACATCTTTTTCAGCAGCGGCTCACCGGGATCGGTAGTACCCATAAAGTCTGCTATCACTTCATTGAGCGGCTTGTTATAATATTTCATTACGGCGGCCTCTACTTCCGGGCTTAGTTTTGCCTTGGGCAAAGTAAAGTCTGAGGAACCGAAATAACTTACCACTGCCTGTACCCCGCTTGAGTACCCTGCTGATCCTCCATCGCCTTCCAATCCATCAGCACCATCTGTCACCCCGGCCATCAGTGCGAGATAAGCACCTGCGGATTCGCCCATGACGCCGATCCTGTTCGAATCGATATTAAGCGCAACAGCATTGGCCCGCAGATATCGGATCGCCGCCTTAGCGTCCTCTACCTGAGCTGGCCATTTAAATGCCGGAGCAAAACGGTACTCAACTGTGACACCCACATATCCCGAGTCAGCGAACATTCGGATCCAATGATTCCCGTCTGATTTATTACCTGCCTGCCAGCCACCGCCATGGAAAAATAAAATTGCGGGAAATGGACCCTCCCCTTTCGCCGGACGAGCCATATTGCACTTGAGATCTACTCCGCCGGCATGACCGTAAACGATATCTCTTTGAATTGAGATCCCATTCGCTGTCTGGGCGAGTGCGCCTATGGAACTCATACTGATGAACATAATCGTGATGGTGATCTGATGAAAAAATCGCTTTTTCATTCTTTTGAAAGTTTATATTTTTTAATGGCAAGATTAAATTTTTTGAGGTAACACAGCAAAAGCTCTTAAGTTACAGGAATTCCGTTAAACTCCCGCCGGGCTTCGTGTTCATCGGAACCAATTGCACGATGATGCAGTCTGCTGAAGACCGGGCTGGCACAATTCTGTGACCTGTGTCCAACCGGTACTTTATTCCCTCACCCAAACCCTGAAAAAATTTTATTGATTCATTTAATTTGTCGTAATTATGCATCGCTAACTCCTATGAAGGAAACGCCTTCATTTTACTCCTCTCCCGCTTCTCTTCATTTTCTAAACATTCAATTATGAATCAGTCAACAAATGACCGTAACAGACTTTTTACAGGTAAAATATCTTTTAATATTTTGCTGGCGCTTTTTGTTGCGACAACTCTTTTAATAGGAGTCGCATCCTGTAAATCAACGACTGCCGGCGACAGTGTTGCCATGTACCCGAATGATCTCGTCAGTGAAAACATTAGCGGCCCCGTGACGGCGATTGAAACAGAAGCATATTTTCTAGACAGCGCAGGTAATCAAGGAGCGATTGATGAGAAATACGTGGTGAAATACGACAGTAGCGGTTTCGTAACTTCAATCACAACAACCAACGGCAACGATAGCGTAAAAACGATCGCCACTTATGCTCACAATGCCAACGGACTTCTCACCCAACAAATAATCAATGATGGCAATGACAAAAAGACCTCTTCTCTTATGATTGATTATGACAGTACCGGCAAGCCGACAATTGCCAAATCTTACGATTCAACCGGGAAGATGGATACCTACTTCACTGATATTGGGCTAAACAAATACGGTAAGTTTACCGGCGCCACCGGGTATCATCCGGATAGTACATTGAAGATGAGTTTTTCAAATGATTATGATAGTGTTCATTATCTCGGTGGAGTCAATAAAGACAGTGTTGGTAAAATAACTTATTCATCAACTATCGAACTTGACAGTAGCTTTAATCCCTCTAAAATTGAAGAAGCCACTGTAGCGCTTGATTCAGCAACAAAAAGGGACGTTACTAAAAAAAGTACCACTATCAACACTTACAGTTCGCCGGACAGCCATGGTAACTGGATGGAGCAAAGAGAACAAGTAACCGGGGATGATACATCGAAAAAACCCCATGTATATAAGAGAAGAATATCCTATAGACAGTAGCTCCATGCATCTATAGGTAGCGAATATTATACACGCGCTATGGGCTACGAAAGAAAGATATCCGCGTATAAAACCAGAAATCGAAGGAGCCTTTAAGCAGATATATGAAGAGTTTCAGCCCTGTTGGTGTTATCCCCCAAACCGAAGCCACCCATCGACGTTGTTGGTGTTCCCCGCAGAGAAGCTGGGAACACCGAACATCGGCGATCTCTTTTATTTTCGGGGAACGGCTTAAACGCAGGACCAGTAAAGGCTTGAAAATCCGTAGAAAAGCCGGCAGTTATTAAGCATCCCTACGTACAAGTACATTCACAAATAATAAAACTGATGTTTGCGCTTAGTCGTGAGTGATGTTTTGCCAGTGTTGCGATGGCAGTTCGGCTATTTTATTGATAGGAGATTATTTGTTTTTCGCCACGTTGCTGTGATATCACCTAAAATATCATTCCTATTGCTAAGGATTGTTTTCCGTGGGCTCGTGTCTTATAGCGAAATAAAATCCAAAGCCAAATAATAATGTGACCAGTCCGGCGAAGTATGGGATGAATTCACTCATTTTTTGGCATTTAAAAGTTTTAAATAAATCGCGAACCCGAGTATTGAGGGTACCCACAATCCAACAAAAAGCGCTCCCTCCTTCTCTCCCATAAACCATAACATTTCGGAAAAGACGAGTGAAAGAAACGCTGTCAGAAGCATGATAATATCAGCGGTTGTCAGTTTTTTAAACATAAAATTTGTATTACTGTTTAGTTTATTGATGATATATTTTTTTTACTTCTGTTTCCGTCCATACTTGCCGATTAGCTGTTTATTCATGTGATTCCAGTTGCCTGTCAATGGTTAGAAAATGAGTAACAGCAAAACGTGCGTTTTTGTTCCGGTTTGCGCAAATGAACCTTTCTACGATGATAGCTTACATAGACAAGTTAGCTCATGCTTGGCGTGTGGCAATGCAATGAGGCTATTTAGTGCAAAATGGTTTGGTTATTGTAAATCATATTCACAACATTTCATTTTATGACTTTTGAAGGATTGTCTCCATGGCTGCTGGCCGTTATATTTATCGGCGCCGGGGTAGCTATTTGGATTTCCGGCATCTATCTTTCCAATACAGTGGATGCTCTTTCTAAGCGATTTGGATTAGGAGAGGCATTGGGCGGAATGATAGTGCTTGCCATTGTCACAAACCTCCCGGAAATTGCCATTACCATTAGTGCGTCCCTGCAAAATAATATTGAGCTTGCGGTGGGTAACATACTCGGAGGGATTGCCATGCAAACAGTTGTACTGGTTGTGTTAGA
>JBBSPT010000211.1:0-5391 GCA_038258515.1 Chitinophagales bacterium
AACCCCTATCAGCGCCATCAATCAATCAACCGATTATGTGCAGGTTGTTGGGAAGATCATCTCAGTAGAAATAATCGGAAAGAATAGGGGAAGAAGACTGGAAGCTTTCCTCAGAGATGAAACGGGTGAACTTCAGTTAGTATGGTTCCAGGGAATTAACTGGATCGAAAAAACATTGAATGTCGGAGCAAGGTTCCGGGTATTTGGCAAAGCCGGATTCTTTTTGAATTCGCCGCAGATTAGTCACCCGGAGATGGAAGCAGTGACGGATGAAAACGAATTAAAATCCTTTCTCGAGCCTGTATATCCAAGCACGGAAAAATTAAAAGTTAGAGGCCTTGGTGGAAGGCAGATCGCACGACTGACAGCAGCGCTCTTGACGATGATCAGTGAACGGGATCTGCCCGAAAATCTCCCGGCCGGGCTTTTGTCAAAATACAAACTGGTAAGTCGATACGATGCAATCTGTAAAGTTCATTTCCCAACCTCTGCAGAAGATCACGTTGCTGCCGTAAAGCGGATTAAGTTTGAAGAACTGTTTCTTGCGCAGCTTCGCATGGGGCTGGTTCGGACGCAACGCCACAAATATTCAAAAGGTTTTTTGTTTAAAAAAGTGGGATCGCACTTCAATGAATTTTTTAGCAATCACATGCCCTTCGAATTAACCGGCGCACAGAAACGGGTGATCAAAGAAATACGAAAAGACATTGGAAGCGGAAGGCAAATGAACAGGTTGCTGCAGGGAGATGTGGGAAGTGGAAAAACGATGGTGGCGCTAATGACCATGTTGATTGCGGCAGGAAATAATTACCAGAGTTGTTTTATGGCTCCGACGGAAATTTTGGCAAGACAACATTTTAACAGCCTGGCAACGATGCTGGGAAATCTTCCGTTAAATATAAGAGTGCTGACAGGTTCAACTTCCTCCAAAGAGAGAAAGGAGATACTGGCAGGCTGTGCCAATGGCGAAGTACATATTCTTACCGGCACGCATGCGATTATCCAGGATTCGGTTCAGTTCAGCAATCTTGGCCTGGCGATAGTGGACGAGCAGCACCGGTTTGGAGTGGCGCAACGGGCCAAACTTTGGGAGAAAAATGAGGTTACTCCTCATATTTTGATCATGACCGCAACGCCCATTCCACGTACACTGGCATTAACGGCCTATGGCGAATTGGACTATAGCATTATGGATGAATTGCCGCCCGGCAGAAAACCGATCGTGACTGTACACCGGCCGGAATATGCCCGTCCGCAGGTGATGGATTTTATTAGAAGTGAAATTAAAAATGGCAGGCAGGCTTATATTATTTACCCATTGATAGAAGATTCTGCCAAACTTGATTTTGAAAATTTGATGAAAGGATATGAGGAGGTGAAGGCATTTTTTCCGGAGCCACAGTTTTTCATCAGTATGGTGCATGGACGACAGAAAGCGCAACAAAAACAGGAGAACATGAAGCGGTTTATTAAAGGGGATACCCAGATCATGGTGTCAACAACGGTGATAGAAGTGGGAGTGGATGTCCCTAACGCAAGTGTCATGCTCATTGAAAGTGCCGAGAGGTTTGGGTTGCCACAATTGCACCAGCTACGGGGGAGAGTTGGACGAGGGAGTGAAAAGAGTTATTGCATTCTTTCTACTAAATTAAGATTGTCTGCATCGGCAAAACAGCGATTGAAGATCATGTGTGAGACAAACGATGGATTTAAGATTGCAGAAAAAGACCTGGAGATCCGCGGGCCCGGCGACGTCGAAGGAACGAAGCAGAGTGGTGCATTAAGTTTCAAACTTGCCAATATTGCAGAAGACAAAAAGATGCTTGAGGAAGCCCGGATTTCTGCAGAACATATAATTGAGGCGGATGCAGAACTGATCTCATTAGAAAACCGTTGTTTAAATAATTATCTTCAAATTCACAAAGGCAAAACCGCCTGGGGCAAAATTTCCTGAACTTTAAAATCTGTTCTTTGTTAATGAGCTATTAAAACAAAATTGGATTGTCTTTTTGTAAACTTGTGATGAGTTTCTTTCGTAAATTTAATTTCAGTTGTGTTTGTTTTCTGGCTCCTTTAAGAAACATTCTTTTTCATAAATTAATTTATCTCATTTGAGAAGTCTTAAGTCCGTTTACACCCTTATCTTTTCTATAGCGATCACTTTTCTTTTCGCGGCCAATGCATTTTCCCAGGTTGAATTTATTCAAAATAAAGGTCAATGGGACAGTCGAATCAAATTCAAAACAGATGCGGGAAACGGCTCATTCTTCCTGCAGGAAAAAGGATTTACGATTTCACAAAGCAACACAACCGACCTGCAAACTTTCAAAAGAAAACGTCATGGTCAATTATCTGAAAGTGAAAAAAAATCCGGTGCCGGCAAGACAATCAGATCTCATGCTTATGCTGTCACATTCGTAAATGCCAACACACCCGAGATCGTTCCGGACAAAGCCCTGCCGACTTATAATAATTATTTCATTGGGAATGATAAAAGCAAATGGGCCTCAGGCTGCAGTCTCTATCTCGGGATCACCTATAAGAATGTGTATCCCGGAATTGATGTGCGCTTTTATTCCGACGCAGGCAGTAACTTAAAATATGATTTTATTGTACACCCTGGAGGAGATGTAAATAAAATTGCAATGAAATATACCGGGGCAGATAAACTTGAAGTTCGGGAAAGGGAGCTCGTGATCACTACTTCGGTTGGGGAAAATAAGGAACTGCGGCCTTATACCTACCAGGTGGTGGACAATGCCCGCCAGGAACTGGAATGTAAATACGTGGTGGATGGAGACGTAGTAAGATTTAAAGTAAAAAATCCAATGCCGGACCGGACACTCATCATTGATCCGACACAAATATTTTTCTCTTATTCCGGAAGCACTGCTGACAATTGGGGATTTACAGCCACCTACGGAGCTGACGGAAGTTTTTATGGAGGAGGAATCGTCTGGGACACCGGTTTTCCCGCCAGCCCGGGGGCTTATAATGGCTCTTTTTCGGGAGACTTTGATATTTCCATAATAAAGCTTACACCATTTGGGCGGCAAAGAGTTTACGCGACTTATATAGGTGGAAATGCGGAAGAGCAGCCTCATAGTTTGATCGTAGATCCGCAGGGAAATCTTGTGATCGGGGGACGTTCCAACTCCTCCGACTATCCTGTTACGGCTGCCATCTTTGGAAAAGGGGGAGGATGGGATATTATCGTGACGAAACTCAATGCAGATGGAAGCCAGTTGATAGGCTCTATGAAAATTGGCGGCACCCAGGGAGACGGTATCAATATAGAAGATGAAACGGCAGGAGCCGCGCTTAATTCTTTAAAAAGAAATTATGGGGACGATGCAAGGAGCGAAGTGATTCTTGATGCAGCCAATAACATTTACATCGCCTCCTGCACTCAGTCAACTTCATCGTCCACTCCTGGAGAAAACTTTCCAACGACTGCAGGCGCATTTCAAAGAACTCCCGGGAAGAAGCAGGATGGGGTTGTGTTGAAAATTGATCCAACATGTAACAATGTAATTTTGAGCACGCTCCTGGGAGGAAATGAAGACGATGCGGCTTACGTGTTGAAACTTGGAAATAATGATAATATATACGTTGCTGGTGGAACAGCCAGCGACGATTTGCCTGGAATCAAATCATCAGGCGTTGTTCAATCAGCTTTTTCCGGTGGTCCTTGTGATGGCTTCGTAATTGAACTCAACAACACTTTCAGCAACGCCTTGAGTGGTACATATCTTGGAACTCCAACAGCAGACCAGGTTTACGGGATTGAAGTGGATAAATTTGGTTTTATATATGTGATGGGTCTTACGGGAGGACAATGGCCTGTGATAAATGCAGGTTATTCCAATCCAAATTCCAAACAGTTTATCGCCAAGCTCGAGCGTGATTTAAGCGCTTATGTTTATTCGACGGTTTTTGGCTCGGGGTCACCAGAGCCAAATATTTCTCCTACAGCATTCCTGGTGGACCGCTGTGAGAACGTGTATGTTTCCGGTTGGGGTGGCAAATCGAATAACGGGTTTTCAAAAGGAAGTACAAAAGGAATGCCGACGACTCCTGATGCGATCAAGCCAAATACAGATGCTTCAGGCAGCGACTTTTATTTTATTGTTATTAAAAAAGATGCGGCTTCCCTCCTTTACGGAACCTTCTTCGGCCAGGAAGATCCTCCATTGGGTGTCACAGATCCAAATACTTTTGGAGATCATGTGGACGGGGGCACAAGCCGGTTCGACCGCAACGGCGTGATTTACCAGGCCATGTGTGCTAATTGTTTCAAGCAGGTGCCATTTGTTGGTTCTCCCGATGCGTGGTCGCGAGACAATAAAGCAGTGACCAATGGAAGATGTAACCTCGGAATGTTAAAAATAGAAATGGACTTTTCAGGTGTACGGGCGGCTCTCAGGGCTTCGATCAATGGTGTGCCGAATGATACGGTCGGATGCGTCCCGCTCACCGTCAATTTCAATGATACGCTTCAGCTTGGGAAACTTTACTATTGGAGTTACGGGGATGGTTTCGGGGATACAACTACCAGCCCGGATATTAGCCACACCTATACCAGCACGGGCACTTTTAGAGTAAGACTTATCGCGATAGATAGTACCACCTGTAACATCTCTGATACAGCCTATACCACCATCAAGGTCGGTAGTAACAAAGCTTCATTGGATTTTGTTGCCGGGAAAATTCCGCCTTGCACCAACCTAAGTTACCGTTTCACCAACACTTCATTAGCTACCGCAGGAACTTTCCGCCCTGATGCCTTTACCTGGGATTTCGGCGACAATACTCCGGTTGTGGTCCAGGGCCTCAATCCACCGATCGTTCATACATTCGCCGGCCCGGGAACCTACCTGGTAAAATTGTCACTCGCCGATACCTCGTTCTGTAACTCACCTGCCGACACCATGAAGACTGTCAGGATCTCTCCTCAAGTGACTGCATTGTTCGATACGCCGCCTGCAGGCTGCGTTCCGTACACCGCTGAGTTTGTGAATAATTCACTCGGTGGTCTCCGTTTCTTCTGGGATTTTGGCGACGGAAATACTTCAACTGATGACAGCCCTTCTCATCTTTATAATACGTCCGGCACATTTACGGTGAAGCTTTTTGCATTCGATTCTACTTCGTGTAACAAGGTGGATTCCACAATGCTGACCATTAACGTAAGTTCTATCCCTACGGCATCATTCAGTTACAATCCCAACCCGCCGCAGGAAAATTCCTTTACTAATTTTGTAAATCAGTCGCTGGGTGCAACGAAGTATATGTGGAATTTTGGCGATGGCGATTCGAGCGTGGATGTGAATCCTTCGCATATTTTTCCAGAAACAAAAACATTTACGGTTTGTCTCCAGGCTTCCAATG